>CAUYTY010000011.1 GCA_963575655.1 Gammaproteobacteria bacterium
AACGAATTTCGAGATTAGTGAGAAAATCATTGTCATTTTCAAAAAATTAGCCAATTATATTGCGGTAATTTGGTATTTTATCCATCACTATAATGCCACGCTTCCTGTCAATAAAAAGGGATAACTTCTCATGAGATCCTATAGATTGGGGCACTACCATCGCAATGAAAGAGGTGCTGCGACACCAGTCGATCACCGTCACAGAACGCTACCGTTCTCCGAAACTTACCCATCTATCACGATGACAAATGGTGTTCGGTTCCTGCTTCATCGAGGCTGCCCAGGGAATGGCTTGGTTTTCGCCAGTAAGACTCCCCTTAGCGGGGAGTCTTACGCGGATTGCGCCGCAGCCGACAACTCCCCCAGGTCTCACGACCTCTCCACAGGCTCAAGATTCCGTGGAACTCACGGTACGTTGATATTGTTGACTATCCAGTTTGGTTTAGCAAACGAGCCGAGGTGGGTAAAAACATCCCGTGGTCCTATGTCAAGGGGGGTATTTGTGAGTGTATGTCCATAAAAGAGCACATACCTGACACCAGTCGACTACCCCCAATCCGGTTGCGTAATGTAATGGAGCAGGGAACGCGAGGGCAATTCTAAAGCCGCTGTTGTTGAGGTTCAGCCTGCCCGCCGGCCTTTGACATTTCTGTAAAAATGTCGGTCTTTCCCGGCTGTCAACCCGTAAGGGTAACTTGGCTTACGCCAGTTAAAGTCTCCTCGCCCAGAGCAGGAAGGTCGTTCAGACTAAGGATTGGGTCTTGTCCCGTCTCGACCGTCATTCCTTTCGTCGTCAGAGCCTGGGACTGGAGAAGCATCCCTGGGTGACTCGCTTTCGCTGCACTTCTTGTCAGCTGCCTTTCGGCGGGCTGGTTGAATCTCAAACTTCTCAGTCAGCGGAATGGATTCCGCTAGGTTGAAAAGTTAGGCGGCGACTCAACGAGACGATGAGCACCAGACGTGGGGAGGCTATAACACATCGGGGCATACTACGCTGGAGCACTCACCGTTCTCCGAAACTTACCCATCTATCACGATGACAAATGGTGTTCGGTTCCTGCTTCATCGAGGCTGCCCAGGGAATGGCTTGGTTTTCGCCAGTAAGACTCCCCTTAGCGGGGAGTCTTACGCGGATTGCGCCGCAGCCGACAACTCCCCCAGGTCTCACGACCTCTCCACAGGCTCAAGATTCCGTGGAACTCACGGTACGTTGATATTGTTGACTATCCAGTTTGGTTTAGCAAACGAGCCGAGGTGGGTAAAAACATCCCGTGGTCCTATGTCAAGGGGGGTATTTGTGAGTGTATGTCCATAAAAGAGCACATACCTGACACCAGTCGACTACCCCCAATCCGGTTGCGTAATGTAATGGAGCAGGGAACGCGAGGGCAATTCTAAAGCCGCTGTTGTTGAGGTTCAGCCTGCCCGCCGGCCTTTGACATTTCTGTAAAAATGTCGGTCTTTCCCGGCTGTCAACCCGTAAGGGTAACTTGGCTTACGCCAGTTAAAGTCTCCTCGCCCAGAGCAGGAAGGTCGTTCAGACTAAGGATTGGGTCTTGTCCCGTCTCGACCGTCATTCCTTTCGTCGTCAGAGCCTGGGACTGGAGAAGCATCCCTGGGTGACTCGCTTTCGCTGCACTTCTTGTCAGCTGCCTTTCGGCGGGCTGGTTGAATCTCAAACTTCTCAGTCAGCGGAATGGATTCCGCTAGGTTGAAAAGTTAGGCGGCGACTCAACGAGACGATGAGCACCAGACGTGGGGAGGCTATAACACATCGGGGCATACTACGCTGGAGCACTCACCGTTCTCCGAAACTTACCCATCTATCACGATGACAAATGGTGTTCGGTTCCTGCTTCATCGAGGCTGCCCAGGGAATGGCTTGGTTTTCGCCAGTAAGACTCCCCTTAGCGGGGAGTCTTACGCGGATTGCGCCGCAGCCGACAACTCCCCCAGGTCTCACGACCTCTCCACAGGCTCAAGATTCCGTGGAACTCACGGTACGTTGATATTGTTGACTATCCAGTTTGGTTTAGCAAATGAGCCGAGGTGGATAAAAACATCCGGTGGTCTTATGTCGAGGGGTGTATTTGTGAATGTATGTCCACAAAAGAGCACATACCTGACACCAGTCGATTACCCGTCACCTCGCGCCGGAGACGGCGAGAAAGGCGTTAGGATCCCTCGAGAAGAAAACCAATGAACGGCGGTAATCATCGGTGTCCCCGAGAAACCCCGCCCTTCAGGGCGGGGAGGAAAGGGGACGGTTTTCTCCGCCCCTTTGGATAGCAAAAACTTTAGAAGTTGCCGGTCTTTCCCGGCTGTCAGCCCGTAAGGGCCTAGTGACGCACACCTTGCGGTGTGGCTCCCCTCGCTCGCTTATTCGTGGGTTTTTGTACCCTTTCGGGTCCATCCTTGGCAGCAGCACTGGCTTCGACCCCGTATGCCTGTTTAACCACTGACCGCAGTGTCCGGAACTGAGGAAGCATCCCGGAGTGCCTATTGCACCGCTTGCGCGGATTCCACGATAAGGTCTCGTCGCAAAGCGACGGAGCTGGTCAACTTCAAGACTTGCTTTCACAAGCCTCGCCCTTTAGGGCGGGATAGTTGACACTGGAGATTGAGCATCCTGAAGATGGTGGCTATGGGTGGACTCGAACCACCGACCTCAGCATTATGAGTGCCGCGCTCTAACCAGCTGAGCTACATAGCCGTACTGCGAAGACTTCGACTTGCTAGGGACGGTAAGTATGCCGATGGGGGATAAAACCGTCAACTGTTTTACTCCGCGTACCACCTAAGTACGTGGAATTAGATGATTACAGATCCCTCATTTTCTCCAACTCGGCGGCACGCTCGGTGGTGGCGGTGAGTGCACAGTCCGCAGCCTCGGCACTGCCTTGGACCCCGACGTACAAAAGCGCGTAGAAACTGCACTGAGCATCACGATATTTGACCCACTGGCGTTGAGCCTCTTGAAATCTGGCCTTTGGTCTTGGTTCTAGGGTGGCTGTTGCCTGTTTGTAGGCTCGATCCATACGAACTTCCTGACGCTTGGTCTCAGCTAAGACGCACTTCACCTTGGCATCTTCTGCCTCTGTCAATTTATTCAAGCATTCTGCAAATTCTTGCGAGAAATCAGTTTCTTCTTTTGCTGCATCCTTATTCTTGTCTTTATCCTTAGATTCGGCAGGAGGCGACGTAGAGATAGTCGCCGCTACCGCAGGGGCAGATGTCACGAGGACCGACCATACAAAGGTTATGGTGAGCAGGGCAGTCAGAAAACTCACAGGAAAGATGGGTTTCATGGTATTCTCTCTGGTAAATAGTGATGAATATTGTTGCATGGATGGTTCCCGGAAAACGATTCATCTCGTTGAACTACATAGTGATTATATCAACGCTTGGTCGTTTGTGGTGTTTGTTCTACTGTGGTGACCTGGGCATGGGGGCCGCAAGTCATTGCAAGGGTGCGGGCGTTACGCACACAATCGGCTACCGAAATACCCTCCCGCCAATTGGCCCGCGTGTAAAGTCCGGGGAATCCAGCAAGGACCTGGTCGATTACGGCAACCCGCCCAAGGTGTCCAATTTCATATTGTGGGATCGCCCGAGGCCACACCGTTACCGCACGTAATACCGGTATCCCTTTGATTCCTAACACTGGTCCGATATCTCGTAACACCTGACGGACCAACATTCTTTCGTCCCATTCGCGGATCTCAGGATGGCGCGCCCCACCGAGAAATGAAGTGAGCAGTACGTGTCCCTTGGGTGCCCGCTCGGGAAACAACGACGAAGAAAACAAGGTACCTAACGTTTCTACTGCACAACGCCGTGGAATCAAGAAACCAAAGCCATCCAGGTGGTGATGTACCTGCTCGCGTCGGAATCCCAGTGCTACCGAAGCCACAACCGGATACGCAATGGCCCGCAGGGCAGTGGCGGCACTAGGGGCTAGTGGGGCCAGCAGCTCGGCGGCTTTATCGGCAGGTAGGCAGAGCACTACCGCGTGCGCTGTTACTTCCTCTCCAGATGCCAAACCTAGACGCCAAATGCCATCGACGCTGCGTTTTAGGCTCGTCACTTGGGCCTGAGTCCGCACCCCTCCTGGTCCCAATGCTGTTACTACCCCATTGGCGAGGGTCTGCATACCTCCGGCAAAGGCGATCAAACGTCCCGACGGGGCGGGGCCACTCTGCTGCCCTTTCAGGAATTTTCTGACCATTCCAACGATTAGGGAACGGTGCTCCGCCTCGAGTGCATAGACCTTGGCTGTGGCGGCTTGGACCGAGAGACGTTCTGGGTCACCCGCGTAGACCCCGGAGATAAAGGGATCAATTGCCCAGTCGAGAAATTCCTGCCCGAGTCGGCGACGTACAAACGCGGCCACCGATTCTTCCACCGCTGCTCGTCCGATAAAGGGTTCGACGAGCATGCGCAGCTTACCCAAGACCGAGAATAGGGGGGTGCGCAGAAAAGGTCCAGGCCCCAGGGGAAGTGGTTCAAGATGCTGGTTTTTCAGGATATAACGCTGTTTTCCGGCGGGGCTGGCGGCCTGCAATGCCTCCGTGAGATGGATCCCCTCGATCAACTCGCGTAACGCGTCGGTATTTTCCAACGTGGAATTGGGACCCTGTTCCACTAGAAAGCCATCGACCACCCTACTACGCAACGTTCCGCCACACTCGGCAGCGGCTTCTAGGACCTGTATGGAATGTCCGCGTTGTCGTAAAAACCACGCACTTGCCAATCCTGAAATACCACCTCCAACGATGGCGTAATCTAGTATTTCCGTGTTCTTCTCAGTATTTTTTGCCATCATCTTGATTATGGAAATGATTCTGTGGTGTAGCGCGCCACGCGCACGGTCTGGGACCAATGATTAGGGGGCAATCCGGCCTTGAGTTTGAGATGGCTCAGAAAATCCTGGGGGTTAGAGAGGCTTTCCCAAACTGAGGGAAGGAAGGTCCCGCGCCGTCCCTGTTCCTCCAGGACCAGCCCGTCCACGCCGGGACGGATCTGCGCCAGCAGGTCAGACTCCGAGCGGAAGGTCATAGGAACCGGGAGACTCAGGATCGAGATGTGGATATCGAGTAATCCTAGCTCTCGTGAGGTAATCGGGGTGAAACGATGGTCTAGGAAGGCGGCGGCGTAGGCGTTATGGGCCACATCCGCCGCCAAAGGGCGATGCGGCTCCAGGCTTCCGATACAACCGCGCAGTCGCTCCTTGATGTGCAGGGTTACGAAGGTGGCGCGCGCCTCCCTCAAGAGTGGCGGATATTCCTGAACCACTACCACCAACGGTCGACCATGGGTCAGACCAAAGTCAATGGCCGTCCTGGCCAGGTCTAGCAAGATGCGTCGGGGCTCCGGGCCTAATTCCTCTGGGAGTGACGCCTCGCTTGGGATTGTGTTGTGTGTCTGTCCAGTAGCCATGTCATAACCCTATGTCGAGGATCCAGATGTTAAACGAAATTAGGTGGGTGCTGACAGGAAGGTATACGCACCATAGCCAACCACCCGATCACGAGGCCCGGCAGTGTCGCCCGAGTTGCGTAGGTCCAGTGTCCGCGCCGACATCTTGTAACGACGGGCTATGGTTAACAACCCATTGATGGGATTACGTCCACAGGCATGTTCGTGGTGGATCGCCTCGGGCATGAGGTCTTCGATCGCGTGCGAGGTCGCGGCATCTAAGCGACGAGCCGTTGCATAGTCGTGGTAGTGACTGAGATCCGAACTAATCACGATCAGTGTCTCGGGTCCGCCCCAGAGCTGTTCGAGCACCTCTGCCACCGATTCAGGGTCGGCGTCGCCGACCACCAGTGGGATTAGGGTAAATTTCCCCAGGACCTCTTGCAGAAAGGGCAGATGGACCTCCAGGCTATGCTCTTGGAGGTGGGCTTGATCCAAAACTCGTACCTGGGGCAGATCTGCGAGGGTCTCGCGGGCGGAGGGGTCGAGGGCGATCTTACCAAGGGGGGTTACAAAAAACGCGGCGCTGGACAGAGCCAACCCCGTAAAACCCACGCGATGAGATGGCCCCAATAGGACCACACGCTTGTATATGCCCCGTGCCCGCACCAGCGGGGCGTAGGCGGTTGCCGCAATTGGACCAGAATAGATATAACCAGCATGGGGGGCAATCAATGCTTTGGGAATCTCTTCCGAGGAATCCGCCTCCTGCAACAAATCAACGACCATGTTATGTAATTCGCGAGGATCGGCCGGATAAAACATGCCAGCCACAGCCGGGGAACGCACCATGCCCATGATTCACTCCTTCGGCGGCAATCGTCATCGTTTCGCGTCTATCCGTGCGACCGTTCCGGTCATAAAAGAAAAATTGTTTAAAGTATCTTTCTTTTACAATTAGCACCAAACTCGCCAGTGGCGGTTGGTTCTTCTTGCAGGAAAAGCGACGCCAACGATAGTACGATTAGAGACCGCCCTTTGTTCGAGGATAGGGATATTGCCTGAGGTAGTCATTAGACATTATTTGGAAACTTTCGGAAATCTCGTCATCATTCCGGCAGAGATTGCCGGGGTCCGGGGCGCAAGGACGTAAGTCATCGACCCAGCCCTATATTCGTAATCGTTCACCCCCTCCCAACGGGAGGGGGCAGGGAGAGGGCGATCAAAAATAAAATACAGCGAATAATTAGCTGGTTGGATTACTAATTTTTTTGGTCGCCCTCCCCCCAACCCCCTCCCGTTGGGAGGGGGAGTGAACGATTACCTATATTCTTTCAATCCGCGCCGCTTATGTAGAGGTTCAAATGAACAACCCCATTATTACCGATACGGTACCCACTCGATACTGGCAGTTACGCGAGGATGGGCGGGTGCAGTGCACGCTATGCCCGCGTGAGTGTACGCTCCAAGAGGGACAGCAGGGCCTGTGCTTTGTGCGGGCCAATCAGGGGGGGCGCATCGTCCTCACGACCCACGGTCGCTCTAGCGGTTTCTGCATTGACCCAATCGAAAAGAAGCCGCTCCACCATTTTCTCCCAGGTACGCCGATCCTGTCTTTTGGCACGGCGGGTTGCAACCTCACCTGCAAGTTTTGCCAAAACTGGGATATTAGCAAGTCGCGGGAGATGGATACCCTCGCCGACGCCGCGACCCCTGAGACCATCGCCCATGCCGCGCAACGTCTGGGCTGCCGTAGCGTGGCATACACCTATAACGACCCGGTGATTTTCCATGAGTATGCCATCGATGTGGCGGTGATCTGTCGTGAGCTAGGGATTCGTTCGGTAGCGGTCACGGCGGGTTACGTCTGCCCGGAACCCCGCATCGAGTTTTACCGCCACATGGATGCGGCCAATGTTGATCTAAAAGCTTTTTCCGAGGACTTCTACCACCGACTCACCGGTGGCCACCTGCAACCCGTCCTAGAAACCCTGGAATATCTGAAACACGAGACCTCCGTTTGGTTTGAGATTACCACCCTGCTCATCCCCGGCGAGAATGATTCGGAGCCGGAGATCGAGGCCCTGACCACATGGATACGGGAACATCTGGGGGTGGAGGTTCCGATCCATTTCAGTGCCTTCCATCCCGCCTGGAAGATGCAGGGTAGGCCCTCGACCCCACCCAAGACTCTGTTTCGTGCCCGAGAAATTGCCCGTCGCAACGGCCTGCGCTACGTCTACACTGGCAACATCAGCGACTCCGCGAGTGGGTCTACCTACTGCCATCAATGTGGCCAGTGCCTCATCGGTCGCAGTGGTTATCAACTTTCCACCTGGAATCTCACAGCGGATGGTCACTGCAACCGCTGCCAAGCCCCCTGCGCGGGCGTCTTCGAACCCCAGCCCGGCCACTGGGGGGCTCGACGCCAACCGGTATATCTACGAGATGTCGTCAAACCGGCTTAACCACTGGTGAGCGGTATTTGCGTTCGGGGATTGACGAGCCTCAAGCCTCGAGATGTTATTATCGCCCGATGAATAGTGAATCCAATTCTCCTCCTAAAGTGGGTCTAGTCAGCCTTGGTTGTCCTAAAGCCTTGGTGGATTCTGAGCGAATTGTGACCCGGCTTCGCGCCGAAGGCTACCTGCTCTCCCCGGACTATCGGGGTGCTGATTTGGTGGTGGTTAACACCTGTGGTTTTATTAACGCGGCGGTGGAGGAATCACTGGAGACCATTGGCGAGGCCCTTGCCGAAAATGGTCGAGTAGTGGTCACTGGTTGCCTGGGGGCGCAAGCGGGAAGGGTGCAGGCCGCTTATCCCCGTGTCCTCGCCGTGACCGGACCCCACGCCTTGGAAGAGGTGATGACCGCCATCCACACCCACCTTCCACCGCTGCACGACCCCTATCACTCGTTGATCCCCCCGGCTGGGCTCAAGCTCACCCCCTCCCATTATGCCTATCTGAAGATCTCCGAGGGCTGTAACCACCGCTGTACCTTTTGCATTATCCCGAGTTTGCGTGGTGACTTGGTGAGTCGTCCGATTGGGGAGGTGCTGGCCGAGGCCGAGCGTCTGGTGGATGCTGGGGTACAGGAGCTGCTCGTGATCTCCCAAGATACCAGCGCCTATGGGGTGGACCTCAAATATCGTCGCGGCTTTTGGAACGGGCAGCCGTTGCGGAGCCGACTACCGGAACTCAGTCGTGCGTTGGGAGAAATGGGGGTATGGGTGCGCTTGCACTACGTCTACCCCTATCCCATGGTCGATGAGGTTATTCCTCTGATGGCAGAGGGTAATCTTCTGCCCTATCTGGATGTACCCCTCCAGCACGCCAGCCCGACCTTACTCAAAGCGATGCGCCGTCCCGCAGATAGCGAGGATACCCTCGCCCGCATTCGCGCTTGGCGGGCAACTTGTCCCGATTTAGTTTTGCGTAGCACCTTCATAGTCGGTTTTCCTGGCGAAACGGAAGACGATTTTAATCGCCTGCTTGGTTTTCTGGAGGAGGCCGAATTGGATCGGGTCGGTTGTTTTACCTATTCCTCCGTAGAGGGAGCCGCTGCCAATAACTTTCCCGATCAGGTCCCGGAGGAGGTCAAGGAAGAACGGCAAGAACGCCTTATGGAACTCCAGACCGCACTTTCCGCTAAGCGCCTGGAGCGCTATCTCGATACGCGGTTGGTAGTATTGGTAGATGAGGTAGACGAGGATGGTGCGATTGCGCGTAGTGCGGGTGATGCCCCGGAGATCGATGGCGTGGTTTATATTGATAATGGTCAAACGCTGACCGTCGGGGAATTCTATGAGGTAGAAATAACCGATTCCGATGAGCACGACTTGTGGGCTGTACCCATTCCAGTAGAGTAAGTCAGAAGAAATTTCTTGAATTTTCCTGTCTCACATTTACCCCCGCTGAGTCTCTATGTGCATGTACCGTGGTGTGTGCGCAAATGTCCCTATTGTGATTTCAATTCCCACGCCCTCGATAGTAGTACCCCGCCTTATTTCTTGCGTCAGGAGATACTTCCAGAGACGGCCTATCTAGAGGCGTTGGTGACGGACCTGAAACAAGAATTGCCGTACATCCGGGGGCGGCAAGTTTCGAGCATCTTCATCGGCGGAGGTACACCGAGTCTTATCTCTCCAAGGGGAATCGAACGACTGCTGACCGATATACACAGCCATCTGTCGATCGCGGCCAATGCCGAAATAACCCTAGAGGCTAATCCTGGTACGGTGGATGCGATGCGTTTTTCAGGTTTCAAGGTGGCTGGTATTAATCGAATCTCGCTGGGTATCCAGAGTTTCGATGACGGTTGTCTGGCGCGTCTTGGTCGTATCCATGATGGCGCTGAGGCCCGGGTTGCTTTTGAGAGGGCACGCCAAGCAGGCTTTGATAATATCAATCTCGATTTGATGTTTGGCCTCCCAGACCAAACGCTGGAAGGGATTCAAGTCGATCTTTCTACTGCTTTTTCTCTCGGACCTGAGCATATCTCTTATTACCAACTCACCCTGGAACCTCATACCGCTTTCTACCACAATCCGCCACCATTGCCCGATGATGATGTCCGCTGGACCATGCAAGAAGAAGGGCTGACATTGCTAGATGCAGCGGGTTATACCCAATACGAGATCTCAGCCTACGCCCAACCGGGCCGACGTTGTCGTCACAATCTTAATTATTGGGAATTTGGGGATTATCTAGGTATTGGCGCGGGTGCCCATGGAAAAATTACGGGCGAGGATGGTATCAGTCGTCGCTGGAAGTTGCGCAACCCACGCAACTACCTGGCAGGAATACAAAACCATCCAACAATTAGTAACCAACATGTAGATGGCAATGAATTGGTAACCACTGCCGACTTACCCGTGGAGTTTATGCTCAATGTGTTGCGGCTAATAGAGGGAGTTCCAACGCCATTTTATACTCAGCGTACTGGGCTGGCGCTAGCCAGTATCGAGGAAAAACTCACCATAGCTCGCGCCTGGGGTTGGTTGGAAGAACAGAAAGATCGGTTAATACCGACAGCGAGGGGGCGACGTTTTCTAAACGATCTTCTGGAACTCTTTTTACCAAACAATAATAATGAATCATAGCGAATTTTAATAAACCCAAGTTGCCACCTATAACCCATTCAACCTGTTAGGCCGTCAGTCGAGCAAAACAGACCTCGAAAGTCCCACCGTTATGGTTTGGTATTGTCTTTGTCTCTCACCTTGACTTCCCTTTAGTGGTAAAGCATGGGACACTGGGCGTTGGTAACTTAGCTCAAGTTGCTACCCATAACCCGTTACATCATCCGCTCGGCAGGGATTGCCAGAATCCAATACACTGGGACGTGAGTCACTGACCAAGCCATCCATGGCATCTGGATTCCGGTATTCCCTGCCGGAATGACGATTGGATTGAGCGATAGGTAGCAACTTGAGTTATACCTTCCTAAAACATAACCGATCACCCCCCAATGAAAGGGGGTAAAGATAAGCCTATGTCTAACAGCACACAACCAATATTTCCAACCTGGCCAAGTTACACGGACGCAGAGATCGAGGCCACCGTTAATGTTTTACGGTCTGGTCGAGTTAATTATTGGACGGGGAAAATTGCTCGATCGTTCGAACGCGAATTCGCCGAATATACGGGGGTTGCGAACGCAATAGCGGTTTGCAACGGTTCTGTGGCGTTGGGCGCAGCGCTTCGGGCGATGGGAATTGGTCAGCGCGATGAGGTGATTGTCACCCCACGTACCTTTGTGGCATCGGCCAGCGAGATAGTGCTGGCAGGTGCGGTACCCGTATTTGCTGACGTAGACTCCGACTCGCAAAATATTACGCCTGCAACGATTGAGCCTCTTATTACCTCGCGGACTCGCGCTATTTTGGCGGTGCATCTAGCGGGATGGCCGTGCCCAATGCCAGAGATTATGAAGCTGGCGACACAGTATGGTTTAGGGGTTATTGAGGATTGTGCGCAGTCTCATGGCGCGGCAATTGATGGTCGTAAGGTTGGTTCGTGGGGTAACGTTAATGCGTTTTCCTTCTGCCAAGACAAAATCATTACCACCGGGGGCGAAGGTGGAATGATTACTACGGACAATTCTGGGCTGTGGCAGACTCTTTGGTCGATGAAGGATCATGGCAAGAATTACGAGATCTCTAATGCTCCCAGTAATGGGGTGCGCTTTAAATGGATGACCCATAGCTTTGGGACAAATTGGCGGCTTACCGAAATGCAGGCAGCGATTGGACGGCTTCAGCTTAAGATGCTCGATGATTGGCTACAGTTGCGGCGCAGAAACGCCCATGCGTTACTCGCGCAATTGGAGGGAGAACCAGCGCTGCGTATTCCACGTCCGGCGGCGGGCATTGAACACGCTTATTACAAGTGCTACGTATTTGTGCGGCCCGAGATGTTGAAGAGTGATTGGAATCGCGATCGCATTCTCGATGAATTGGTCGCGCATGGTATTCCCTGTGGAAGTGGGGCTTGCCCTGAGGTTTATCGGGAGGCTGCCTTTGCGAAACATCCCTCTCGCCCCCAGAATCCTCTACCGATTGTGCAAATGCTCGGTGAGACCAGCATGATGTTTCCAGTGCATCCGACGCTCACCCTGAAGCACATGGAAATGATTGGCGATATGGTAAAGTCGATATTGGCGCAGGCTACGAAGGTCTAGTTATTGCGTTTGGTTGAATTCGGAATTTGGTGAATTCTAACCAACCCCAGTGGCTAGCTACCGCTCAATTCAATCGTCATTCCGGCAATCTCCGCCGGAATGACGGATCGGTGGTGGCTTGAGTTAGGTAATCGATCAACCTCGAATGAGGGTGCCTACCCCAGAGTCGGTAAAGATCTCCAGCAATAGCGCGTGTTCGATGCGTCCATCAATGATATGAACCCCCCTGACACCGCCTTGCACCGCATCCAGGGCGCAGCGTATTTTTGGTAACATCCCACCGTGGATGGTTCCATCCTCGATAAGCCTCTCGACCTGATGGCGATCAATGCCAGAGAGGAGCTTACCTGCCTTATCTAAAACTCCGGTGGTATTGGTGAGTAGGATGAGCTTTTCGGCCTTAAGTACCTGAGAAAGTTTCCCCGCGACCAAATCGGCATTGATGTTATAGGATAGCCCGTCTCTATCGACGCCAATGGGAGCGATGACCGGAATGAATTCTCCTTTGTCCAAGGTCTCGACGATAGTTGGGTCAATGCTGGCGACCTCACCGACGTGACCAATATCGATAATCTCGGGTACCTGGAGTTCCGGGTTGGTACGGGTAAAGGTAAGTTTACGGGCGTGGATAAAATCGCCATCTTTACCAGTAAGACCTACCGCGCGCCCACCGACGCGATTGATCATACTCACGATCTCTTTATTTACTAACCCTCCTAGGACCATTTCTACGACGTCCATGGTCTCGGCGTCAGTGACTCGCATTCCTTCCACGAATTGACTTTGTTTGCCAATTTTGGTGAGTTGGCTGCCGATTTGGGGGCCTCCACCATGGACTACCACTGGATTCATTCCTACCAGCTTCATGAGGGTGATGTCGCGGGCAAAACATTCCTTCAGGCGACTATCGATCATGGCGTTTCCACCATACTTGATCACCAGCGTCTTACCGCGAAAACGTTGGATATAGGGAAGGGCTTCTGTGAGGACACGAGCAAAATCTGCGGGATGGGAGGTAATAGTGGTCATGGTGGTTAAAGATTTTTGCTTTTGATTTTGCGGCAGCCAGGGATTTCTGATAGTTAATCTAATTCGGTCACGCTATGTCAATGACGAATTAGTACGCTATCAAAGTAAGCTGATGCGATAAGGGGGAAAAGGCTTTTCTGTTGAGCCGCAGCTACCCGCTTTGAGATGTGCGGCAATGCAAGGTCCGGCTGGGAAAAATAGATCCCAAGCTGGTTTCAAAAAAGTTCGCGGCGGTAGCCCCCCGGCTCTACAGATTTGTATCTTGGGTAGGCCAGGGGGTAAGCGGTTATTCCGTGTGGAGATTAGTCCAGGGCGCAGGAAGGGCACGAACCAGTGCCACAAACGGGGGGGGCACTCTCCTCGCTGCGAGAGCTACCTCTGGATTCGGGTCGATTCCAACCGCCCCCCTTAAAGACGATGCCAGTGGCCGAGATGAGTTTCTTGAGTGTCGGCTGCTGGCACTCGGGGCAGAGGGTGAGTGGGGCATCGGTTATTTTCTGCACCGCCTCGAAGCGGTGGTTACAAGCGTTGCAGGAATAATCGTAGGTGGGCATGGTGGAAAATCTCCATTACTCCCGCAGTCGTGTGCGGGTTTTGGGAAGGCTCAACAAAAGTTTGGTAAAGAGCTGTTAAGAATTCTACGAATGAACATCTAAGCCTTTCAGATCTGCGACCTTTTCCGACGGGGGGAGGGACCTGCAGAGGAAGCTAACTGGTTACATTCGTAAGAGTTCCGTAAGATTGAGGGTAGTGGCTGAGATTTTCAAGGGCTGTCAATTTCGACGGTAAATGTACCGCTGTAGGTTCTCTAGTATAAAACCGAATATTTGTGTCGTCTTGGCTCTTCGATGGCTAGATGCTCTACTAGGGTGGACAGAACCGTATCTCGGTGGGTGATGAAGGGTAGGTGACCGGTGCCGGGTAGGCACTCGATCCGCCAGTCTGGTCGGAGTCGGGCGAGGTCTGTGGCCACTGCGGCGGGTACCAGCGTATCCCGTTCTCCCAACAGTACTAGGGTCGGACAGGTGATGGTCGATAAGCGTGGACGCAAATCAGTCTCTTCCAACACTGACAGTCCCATGGCCAAGGCGCTGGGGTCAGGGGGGAGGGCGAGCATGGTGGCCCGCAGCTGGCGCACCGTTTGGCTCGCAACTGTCCGGGTCTGGAGGGCTAGGAAGCGTAACAGTGTGGCACGCCAGTCCTCTCTCAGCCCGCGACCAAAGTCGGTCAGTAGTTCGTGGGCAACCGCTGCAGGCCAGTCAGGCCCGCGTACGAAACGTGGTGATGCTCCTACTGCTACCAGCGTCCGAACCTCCTCTGGGTATTGTGCCGCAGCAGCAATGGCTACCATCCCCCCTAATGACCAGCCCATCCAGGCTGACCCTGACGGTACCACTTTCCGCACGGCTGCCGCGAGATTATCCACGTTGAGAGGCTCAGTGGGGGAGGGGCTGTGTCCGTGACCGGGCAGATCCACTACGTGGATGCGTTGCCCGTACTCTGCCAGGGTTGTGGCCAGATCATCCCAGATTCCACCGTGAAAACCCCAGCCATGCAGAAGTACGAGGTCGGGACCCACACCAAAGGAGCGAACGAATAAGGACATGGTGGCACGGTAATGGTTGAGTGGTAGGGTGAGAGGCCGGGCTCTTGGTCCTAACCTCACCAGGATCGAGAGTGGGATTGTGCCCCGAAGTCGTCTCGGTTAGCCGCTAAAAATAACATAACGTTGGACATCATGCGGTATCCACGGCATTTTGTGTGAAGCAGATTGAATTTGTTTTGGTAGATTATTTTCTGTTAGCATCTTCCCGTTTGATGGGTTCTACTAAATTCCGAGAAGGTTCTTTCATGAGTTATCGTTATGCCACCACTCTGGCGGTGCTACTACTTGTTACCGTAACCACGTCGTTTTCGGAATCGGTGGCTCCTTCCCACAACGGTATCTCCCTACCTGTTGACTATAGAGACTGGCGAATTATTACCGTGTTACACCGTACCGATAATAATAACCTACGGGTTGTCGTTGGTAACGATATAGCTATTAACGCAGTGCGTCAGGGAAAAACTCAACCCTGGCCAAATGGGGCGATTCTGGGAAAGCTTGCATGGCGGACTAAAATCCGCGCTAACTGGGGAAATGCTGTGATCCCAGATAAGTTCCAGGAGGTCGGTTTTATGATTAAGGATACTGAGAAGTTTGCTACGACCGGCGGATGGGGCTTTGCACAGTGGATGGGTAAAACGCAGAAACCCTATGGAGATGACGCGAACTTTGTCCAGGAATGTTTTGGTTGTCACACCTTGGCCAAGGAAAGCGATTATGTTTTTGTCGAACCGGCATCTCTGCCATAGTAATTAGGACAAATACCTAGTCCGTAGCTGTAGACTTCCAATCGAGATGGTAATGTGAAACAGCATAGATTTACCGGAGAATATTTTAACCCAAGTTGCCACCTACTTGCCCCCTCCCCAGCCCCCCGTAAACGGGGAGGGAGTAGGCCGCAGACCTCCCCCCGTCTACGGGGGGATTGAGGGGGGACGATTGGATGCGATCCCGAATTTTGAATAGGTGGCAACTTGGGTTATTTTATGTGTCTTGTGAATCTCGAGTTAATTGCTTCTTTACGTTCGAAAGGGGTTATGCTGCAATGACCGTGATACCATTTAAGAATTTTATTACCAAACAATGGCCGTTTTGGTTGGGCGGGCTTTTTGTGGGATTGTCTGAGATTCTATATTATTATAATTATAACGACTTTATTGGGGTTACTACTGGGTTCGCCCAGATGTATGTCGTTAGCGAAAAATACATATTCCATCTGGATTGGGTGGGCAGGGTATACGATCCGGGGATCCATTGGGTCATTCTGGGGGCAATTTTGGGCGCACGCTTGGTAGCTATTGGTGAAAAGGAATCGCGGGCGTGGGTTCAATATCATTGGTTGATGTTGCTCCTTGCCTTTGTCGGTGGCTTTCTCTTTTCTTTTGGTACCCGTCTTGCCAAGGGGTGTACAACCCACCATTTTATTGGTGGCCTCGCTTCCATGAGTATTGCGAGCTGGGTGGTGCTCTTGACCGGGATTCCTTTTGCATTTCTGGCCTTCAGAATTTCTATTTGGGCAGGGATGGGGGGATATTATCGTCACCAGGAAGTCAAAGAGATCGCCTGCCGCTACCACAATGATCCTGAACAACCGCAACCTGGATATAATCCAGACTATCGTCCTGGCAGAGATCTATTGCGCTGGTCGCTGAATCTCTTTTTTGCGATGTTTATATTGGTGCCACTCTATTTTGCGCTATTTACTAACAAGATTGAATATGGAGTCAGCGATATTGGCTGGAACAAGATATTCTTGTGGGCTGTATCAGGATTGTTGCTTGGGATTGGGATTGCGAAATGTGGTTTTGGTACGGAATGTTCGGTGATGGCGCCTGAATCGATATTGACCAAACCAGAATTCTATCGTAGAGCAGGAGTGCCACTTGCTACCTATCGTATGTTTCGCGGCTTACTGCCACTGCAGGGATTTATGATGGCGATAGTGAGTTTTAACCTTTTCATTTTAGTATCCTGGCTGACGGGACATGGCAGAATTCCGAATGCTGCGGGAGGGACGCAAGGCCTGTATTGGGGGCATATTCTGGGTGGACCTTTATTAGCGATGGGCGCAGTATTCATGTTGGGTTGTGAAGTTCGTACCTACGCTCGTTTAGGTCTAGGTTATGCCACTGCGCTGGCGGCATTGCCGGGATTCTATTTTGGTTATCTACCCTATACCTTCTTTAAGAAACAGATTGATACGGTAACCTTCGGGCAAGGGCTAACGAGTTTTACAACGATTCCCCGATGGGCCGCAGGTACCCTGGGGGGGACTGAAGTAATTTGGAATATTATCTATAGCCTGTTGCTGATTAGCATATTAGTCTTTTCCTTTGAAGGTGGACGTAGGTTCTTACAAACGAGCTTGGGCAATTTGCTGCGTGGCAATACCGATGATTTAATTTATCGCCCATTGATATAGGGTTCTGGTGAAGCTGTTTAGAACACTCCGGGAGTGTGGGCATCTTGATCGCACAAGAGCGGGCGAGACGCTCGCACTTCCAGGGGGGAGTGAACGCTCACATGCAATGCGTACTCTACTCGAACAGACAGTTACCAGAAATTCATTAATTATTGGGATCTATTTTTCTTAATATTGAACCAAGTCTTTCGCATAATTCAACGCCGTTGAATGGTTTTAATATGTAATCATCCACTTTGAGACCTCGGGCTGATTCCACCATCTTCTTATCGCTGGCTGATGTAATCATCAGAAAACGCGCTAGTCTGATTCGTTCATGTTCGGAGGAACGAACCACCTCAAGTAGTTCCAGTCCATTCATCCCAGGCATATATAAATCGCACAAAATGATATCAATCTTATTTGCCAGTAATTCACGCATAGCACGCATCCCATCACAAGACTCAATGATCCCAATTTCTGGGAATTGATGACGTAGGATTGTGCCGACTAACTGACGCATATTTTGATCATCGTCAACGACTAGGGTTTTAATAACTCTTGGGTTCATATTATTTAACCAAAGTTGCTACCTAGCGCGTTTTTCTCCCTCAAACCCTTGAAAAGAAAAAAGCCGGATAAGGTACGCATTACGTACTCTACACGGCTCTACTTCTGTCTAGATCAACGAACGGAAGGAACAGACTCATGGTAAGAGCGGGGATGGACGGCACCGCGCTGATGCTCCACTGTAGTGGGCGACCAATGTGCATGGGGGGCTGACTGGGGATCGCTAGACGCCTGCGTTGCGCAAGCATTTGATGAAAAACAAACCTGATTTTAGGTGTGGCGGAGAGAGAGGGATTCGAACCCTCGATGGAGCTTTTAACCCCATACTCCCTTAGCAGGGGAGCGCCTTCGGCCTCTCGGCCATCTCTCCAATTCGGAACCTTTGGATACTACTACACGCCATCTGAACATCTATCCAATTCGGTGCGCGGGACAAGACCCCAATCGCAGGTTTTTCCGAATTGGTTTATTTCTTTGATAGGGAGCGGCCTGTCGGTCCCTGACTCTACCTTCAATCTGTCCCTGAATCCAACAGGCCGCTAGTCTACCAGAATGTTACGAGAACGGTAACTATTCTGAGTCAGTTCCCGTCAACCATCACTCTCGTGATTATCTGACGGCTGTGTCCCAGCCCGTGCCTGCGCCTCCTTCTCACGTTGGATACGCTCATAGATTTCCTCTCGGTGAACCGTGATTTCCTTCGGTGCGTTGACGCCGATCCGCACCTGATTGCCTTTGACGCCCAGTACTGTGACTGTGACATCATCGCCAATCATCAAGGTTTCCCCTACTCTCCGCGTTAAAATAAGCATTTTCGTCTCCTTGTTAAACAAGCTCTTGGATCCGCTGCAGGGTCTCTCTTGACCCTGACGGGCTGTTTATCGGATGGCCTTGCCGGAACTGTGGAGTCCAGCCTTGTGTAAACAACTCCTGGGTTGGTCCACTCACCCCTGGGAGGGTGGTTGGTCCAAGCGGAAGGCCTCGTGCAAGGCACGGACCCCCAGCTCCATGTACTTCTCTTCTACTACCACGGATATCTTGATCTCCGAGGTGGAAATCATTCGGATGTTGATACTCTCGCTAGCCAATGCCCGGAACATACTACTGGCAATGCCCGCGTGAGACCGCATCCCCACCCCGACCAGTGAGATCTTGGCGATCCGTTTGTTACCAGAAACCTCTCGTGCACCTAGAGCAGAGGCGTTGCGTCGCACAATCTCCAGGGCCTGCTCATAGTCGTTACGATGTACCGTGAACGTAAAATCAGTGGTGGTGCCATCTGGTCCAACGTTCTGGACGATCATGTCTACTTCGATATTGGCGTCGGCCACGGGTCCTAATATCCCGTAGGCAATCCCCGGTTGATCCGGGACCCCGAGTACCGTGATCTGGGCCTCGTCGTGATTGTGGGCAATCCCAGAGATGATGGGCTCTTCCATCGCTTTTTCCTCTTCGGAAACAATGAGCGTACCCGGCCCCTCCTGGAAAGAGGACAATACGCGCAGGGGAACATGGTATTTTCCGGCGAATTCGACGGAGCGGATTTGGAGTACCTTGGAGCCAAGGCTCGCCATTTCCAACATTTCTTCGAAGGTAATGCGATCCAGGCGCCTGGCCTGGGGGACCAGTCGGGGGTCAGCGGTGTAGACCCCATCTACGTCGGTGTAGATCTGGCATTCATCGGCCTTGAGGGCCGCAGCCAAGGCCACCCCCGTGGTATCGGATCCTCCTCGACCTAGGGTAGTGATATTGCCTCCCTCGTCTACCCCCTGAAAGCCAGCGACCACCACAACCCTCCCTTCATCGAGGTCGCGACGCATCCGTGCGTCATCTACATCGCGGATGCGTGCCTTGGTGTGGACACTATCGGTCAGGATCTGAACCTGCCCCCCGGTATAAGAACGAGCCGAACAGCCACGTTTTTCCAGGGCGATGGCCAACAGGGCAATGGTGACCTGTTCGCCCGTAGCCATCAGCACGTCCAACTCACGCGGGCTAGGACGAGGCGTGATATCTTTGGCCAGCTTAATAAGGCGGTTGGTTTCCCCGCTCATAGCGGATACCACTACCACCAATTGATCACCCCGCCGCAGCGCAGTACAGACTTTGTCCGCCACCGCTTCGATACGTTCGATACTGCCGACCGAGGTTCCGCCGTATTTCTGTACAATTAGTGCCATATCAGTTCCTTAACACCCTCACCTTGACAATAACTTTAACTTTTATGTGAGTGGTTCTTAATTAGCCTGAAGGCTACGACCTAGTTTATACCTAACGACTAACCCGCAGGTAAAATCTAAACAACTCATCACCTAACGAGTCACCTTTCCCTAACCACGAAATATTTATATTCAACCCAATTCGCTACCTTGCAAATTGTTGAGCTGTTATTCTGGCAAGGATTACCGGAATCACTGAATCCAGAGGCGCGATCCGTCGAGCATATCTTCTACGAGCCTTGGATTCCGACACCCTCATCTCCAAAGGCTAAATGAGGGCCGAGATTTCCAATCGTTCCCTCACCCAACCCACCGCTGCCGCGAGTGCTCCATCTAATTCTCCGACCTGCGGGCCACCGCCTTGGGCCATGTCGGGTCGTCCACCACCCTTGCCACCGACCCGCTCTGCCACGAAGGCCATCAGGTCGCCGGCGCGTATTCGCGTCGTTACCGTCTTGGTGACTCCTGCTATGAGGCTCACCTTGTCGTTTTCCACCGTTCCCAGTATCACCACTGCCTCGCCTAGCTTGTCCTTGAAGCGATCCACCGCAGTACGCAGGGACTTAGCGTCGACACCTTCCATGCGCATCGCCAGAACCTTAATTCCACTCATATCCACGGCGGCCAATTCACCACTAGCGCTACCGCCACCCGCAGCGAGTTTCTCTTTGAGTCGCTCGACCTCCTTTTCCAGGCGTCGAGACCGTTCGGCCAGAGATACCACTCGCTCTTCTACAGTATCGCGACTGCCCTTGACCAATTCTGCGACTCGAATCAGGCGTTCCTCGGTATCGCGCACGAAGGCCACGGCAGTTGCGCCGGTCACCGCCTCGATACGACGCACTCCAGCGGCTATGCCACTCTCCGCGATTACCTTGATGAACCCGATATCACCGGTGTGGGCAACGTGTGTGCCGCCACACAGCTCGACCGAAAAATCGCCCATTCGCAATACTCGTACCTCGTCGCCGTATTTCTCACCAAACAGTGCCATCGCCCCGCTGGCTAGGGCTGTAGCTACCGGCATCAACTGGGTCTCTACGGCGAGATTGGCGCGGACCTGGGCGTTGGTAAGGTCTTCAATCTCATGAAGTTGGGTTGCAGTAATCGACTGATAGTGGGAAAAGTCGAAGCGCAGTCGGGTCGCATCCACCAGAGAACCCTTCTGGGAAACGTGGGAACCGAGCACCCGACGTAGCGCGGCATGGAGTAGATGGGTAGCCGAGTGATTGAGCGCCGTAGCGCGGCGCCGATCCACGTCCACCCGAGCCAGCAATACGGCGCCTGGTTGGAGGCATCCATGGGTCAGAGTCCCCACATGACCGAACATCTTGCCGGCAAGTTTTACCGTATCTTCAACAACAAAGCGGACCTCAGCGCCCTCGAGTATCCCCCGATCCCCCGCTTGACCACCCGATTCGGCGTAGAAAGGGGTGGCCTCCAGCACCACGACCCCTTTTTTTCCGACTTCAAGGGCTGCGACTGGTTGTTGATCGTGATAGAGGGCAAGCACACGCGCTCCGTCCAGGTCCAACTGCGTATAGCCATGGAAGGAAGTATCGAATACTGTCCCGGCGGCGATGGTTTCACCCACTTGGAATCGACTCGCGGCTCGAGCGCGGTTGCGCTGGGCCTCCATCTCAAGTTCAAAACCGGGGAGATCCACCGTATAGCCGCGTTCGCGGGCTACGTCTGCAGTGAGATCGACGGGAAAACCATAGGTGTCGTAGAGCCGAAACAACACCTCGCCAGCGATAACCGCGCCAGGGGACAGAGAGGCCATTTCCTGATGAAGGATGGTCATACCTTGATCGAGGGTCTGTGCAAAGCGTTCCTCTTCCTGGCGCAGCACCTGTTCGACGTGACCACCGCGCGTCACCAGCTCTGGGTACGCATCCCCCATAACCTGGGTTAGCGGCTGTACCAAGCGATAGAAAAAAGGCTCAACCAAACCGAGTTGGTGGCCATGACGTAGTGCTCGCCGTACGATGCGGCGCAAAACGTAGCCACGCCCTTCGTTGGAGGGCAGTACACCATCGGTGATTAGGAAGCTCGCGGCGCGGATGTGGTCAGCGACGACTTTGAGCGAGGTGTGGGATAGGTCCGACACCCCGGCCAACTCAGCGGCAGCACGGGTGAGGGGGGTGAAGAGGTCGGTGTCATAGTTGTTGTGGACCCCCTGGAGCACTGCAGTAAGGCGCTCTAGGCCCATACCGGTGTCTACCGAGGGTTTGGGCAGAGGGGTGAGGGTGCCATCCCGGGCACGGTCATACTGCATAAAGACCAGATTCCAAATCTCGATGTAGCGATCACCGTCTGCATCGGGAGAACCCGGAGGACCACCCGCGATCTCGGGGCCATGGTCGTAAAAGATCTCGCTACAGGGGCCACAGGGGCCGGTATCCCCCATCGACCAGAAATTGTCTTTGGCGCCACAACGGGATAATCGATTCGGATCCACCCCGATATCATTAAGCCATAGATTAGCAGCCTCGTCGTCATCGGTATAAACCGTCACCCATAACCGTGTCGGGGGCAGTTTCAGTACTTGAGTAAGGAAATTCCAGGCGTAATGAATCGCGTCGTGCTTGAAATAATCGCCGAAGCTAAAATTGCCCAACATCTCGAAGAAGGTATGGTGACGAGCGGTATAGCCAACATTCTCTAGATCGTTGTGTTTACCACCGGCTCGCACGCAACGCTGACTGCTGGCCGCTCGCACATAAGAGCGCGATTCCAACCCCAGGAAGACATCCTTAAACTGGACCATCCCGGCATTCGTAAAGAGCAGGGTCGGGTCATCGCCTGGGACGAGAGAAGAACTCGCCACGAAGGTGTGACCCTGGTTACGGAAATAATCCAAAAAGGCGCTACGAATCTCTGCGCTGGTCATTGCCTGACTCGGATGAGATTATTTACGGGAGGTCCCGGTGTGTCATCTCCCGTTCCCATCCCTACCTAAACGGCAAAATACAGACGTCACTCAACACTATCCAAACTCGAAAATCTACCCTACCTTAGCCGCTCCCACTCAGGTTAAGAGTGTAACCACCAATTTTCCTACGTGGGAGAGGTAACATGTAGGGCACGGTCTGAATGAGACCATCGAATAATGGCGATAAAGACTCTAGTAAACTCTATCCTCTCTGAGCAAAACACTCAAGTCATTCATCAGTGACCGTGAAGGCGGCGCGTATCTGTTCGCTGTTGAATCCACGTTGAGCGAGGAAGCGCATCTGGGCCGCACGCTCTCGGGCATCCGTCGGAGGTTCAACACCAAAGCGTCGCTTGCGTACGGTATATGCCGAGTCACGCCAGCGTTGGGCGCTTGTATCAATGGTAGATTCTACCGTCTCTCCAGTCACGCCTCGGGTACGCAGCTCTGCAGCAATCTTGAGGGGACCCTGTCCGCGCGCCGCCCGCCCCTCTACAAACGCCTCCAGAAATCGGTCATCGCTCTGGAATCCTTTGTCGGCGAGGTCTGCAATCGCCGTCTCCGCGTCTTCGGCAGAAAACCCCCGAGTACGCAATTTGGTGCGCAATTCTCCGCGAGAATGCTCACGCCGCGCCAGCAGTTCGAGCGCCTTGGTGTGCGCTGCGGCGCGGTCTTCAGCCGACATCGATTACCCCCCTACTTCACCCACATCCTCGATCTCATCCGCGTCCGGGAGAACCGTAGCAACCGCTTGATCGGGATTGGTGATGGCCTTAGCGCGGACTTTGGCCTCCAGGTCTGCCGCCATTTCGGCGTGTTCGCGCAGATAGTTGCGAACATTGTCCTTGCCCTGACCGATGCGAGTACCGCTGTAACTGTACCAAGCACCAGATTTCTCTACCAATCCAAGGGCTGTCCCCAGATCGATGAGCTCACCCTCGCGCGAGATACCCTCGTTGTAGAGGATGTCGAATTCTGCCTGCTTGAAGGGCGGCGCAACCTTATTCTTCACCACTTTGACGCGGGTTTCGCTGCCGATAACCTCGTCTCCTTTCTTGATGGCGCCGATACGGCGAATATCCAGACGCACCGAAGCATAGAATTTGAGGGCGTTGCCGCCGGTAGTTGTCTCGGGGCTACCGAACATGACCCCAATCTTCATCCGAATCTGATTGATAAATATGACCAGGGTGTTGGAACGCTTAATATTGGCTGTGAGTTTACGGAGGGCCTGAGACATCAACCGCGCATGCAACCCAACGTGGGAGTCGCCCATCTCGCCTTCGATCTCGGCCTTGGGGGTGAGGGCCGCCAC
Organism: Gammaproteobacteria bacterium; assembly: GCA_963575655.1. NCBI lineage: Bacteria > Pseudomonadati > Pseudomonadota > Gammaproteobacteria > Gammaproteobacteria bacterium. The sequence continues at coordinate 24,178 of CAUYTY010000011.1, forward strand.
CGAGTCAATTACCACCACATCAATTGCCCCAGAACGAACCAGGGCATCTGCGATCTCCAAGGCCTGCTCGCCAGTATCGGGCTGAGATACCAGCAGTTCCTTGAGATTTACCTTGAGTCGAGCGGCGTACTGGGCATCCAGGGCGTGTTCTGCGTCGATAAACGCCGCAGCACCTCCCAACCGCTGGGCCTGCGCAATAACCTGAAGGGTTAGGGTGGTTTTACCGGAAGATTCCGGCCCATAGATCTCCACCACTCGCCCACGCGGTAGCCCGCCTACGCCAAGGGCAATATCTAACCCTAGAGAACCGGTAGGAATGACTGCAATGTCGGCAGCAGCAGCGGCATCTCCGAGACGCATCACCGATCCTTTACCGAACTGGCGTTCAATCTGGAGTAGGGAAGCGGCTAGGGCCTTCTTACGATTTTCGTCCATTCACTTAACCTCGTTGATGCGGTATCGAAAGGGATAAATAACCGCCATGTCCCCTCTATGGTACTAGGGGCCGAATTATGACACAAAGTGGTAAAAATTCACAATTGGATTGCCAACTTTTCCCTCGTAAGCGATAACATGCCACAATGCAGAGACTTATCTCACAGGTGTCAATCACCCTGGGCTAAAGCCCGTGGCTTGTGAAAGCAAGCCCGAGATTGACCAGCCTTAGTCCGAGAAATCGGACTACGTTGCAACGAAGTACAAGACTCACCTTGGGGCGCTTCCTCAACTCCAAGCTCTGAAAGCAGCAGAAGCAGACACGCGACGGGTACGCACGAAACGGTCTGCTGCAAGGTTCGCAAGAATCGAAGCTGCGTTGCAACATTGGCGAGGGGAGCCACACCGTAAGGTGTGCGTCACTAGGCCCTTACGGGCTGACAGCCGGGAAAGACCGGCAACTTTAAAGATTTTGCTATCCAATGGGGCGGAAAAAACCGTCCCCTTTCCTCCCCGCCCTCAAGGGCCGGGTTTCTCGGGGACACTGATGACATTTTCGATGACATTTTCGGTCATTTCCCGATTATTTGCACTCTTTTTGAATCAGTGCCTCGGCCCGTTTCGTCAGTGAGGCGCGTTCGTCGTCGTCGATGCGCCGATATTCCCCCTGGGCATCTTTGACCGCCACACGGGGCGAGTAGTGCAACCCCTCCAGATTAGCGCGAGCCTCTTGACAGCGGCGTGCTCGTGCCTCGCGTTCCTCACGCTCTGCTTTGAGCTTGGCCTGCTGCTCTTGGTCCTTGATTCGAGCAGCATTACCGGCTGCGGCATCCTTGCGTAGCCCCTCCAAAATGTCCCGAGCCCGTTCTGGACCCACGCCAGGGATCACTTGAGGAACAATAGTCTGGGCGTTACCCTGCGAGGGTGGCTCTTGGGTGTAGTGGGTTACCCCCGATGAATCTGTCCATTTATAGACAGGTGCGGCGATAACCACTACCGTAAAAAACCATAATAGAATGGTTATTGTAAGGCGCATGTAGGGACTCCTGAAACACTAGCGTCTGGATATAGCCCCCTCCCCACGGTGATAGAAATAGGGGGGCAGGAAGTAGGAAAAACCCGCAACGACCATAAATCTGAATGGAAAATCGGCCAAGGTTCGGAATTGATGGGTGATTGTCCGGGCAGGCCATTGTCAACAACCGTTTCTTTTTCTTAATATAATCGCCTGAAAGAATTTTCTTTGGGAGAGTCTGTGTGGAATTGACAGGTGCCGAAATCTTCGTCCGCTGCCTCGTTGAGGAGGGTGTCGAGTACATATTCGGGTATCCCGGTGGTGCCGTACTCAACCTTTACGATGAACTCTACAAGCAGGACCAGGTAAAGCATGTATTGGTCCGTCATGAGCAAGGGGCAACCCACGCAGCGGATGGTTACGCCCGCGCCACGGGCCGTCCGGGGGTGGTGCTGGTAACCTCCGGTCCGGGGGCCACCAATGCCGTCACCGGTATTGCTACCGCTTATTTGGATTCCATTCCACTGGTGGTATTTACTGGCCAGGTACCTACCGCACTCATCGGGAACGATGCCTTCCAGGAGGTGGATGCGGTGGGCATCACTCGCCCCTGTGTCAAACACAACTTCCTGGTCAAGGATGTGACTGAGTTGGCAGACACTATCAAAAAGGCCTTTTATGTTGCTACCACCGGCCGTCCCGGTCCTGTGGTGGTCGACATCCCCAAAGACGTTACCGCCAAACGCACCGAGTTCCTCTACCCAAAAAAGGTTCACATCCGCTCCTACAACCCAGTGACCCGTGGGCACCCGCTCCAGATCAAGAAAGCGGTGGACCTTATGGTGTCTGCACGACGCCCCATAATTTACACCGGTGGCGGGGTAATCTTGGGCAATGCCTCACCGCAACTCACCGAGTTGACCCGGATGTTGGGCTTCCCGATCACCAACACCCTGATGGGTCTCGGGGGGTATCCCGGCACTGACCCGCTGTTTTTGGGGATGCTGGGGATGCACGGGACCTACGAAGCCAATCTGGCGATGCACCACTGCGATGTTCTCATTGCGGTAGGCGCACGTTTTGATGATCGGGTCACCGGCAACATCGCCAAGTTCTGCCCCCAGGCCAAGATTATTCATGTGGATGCGGATCCGTCCAGCATCTCAAAGAACGTCAAGGTCGATATCCCCATCGTTGGGCACTGTGAGCAAGTCCTCACTGAGATGATTCATGCGCTTCGTGCGAGTGATGTGCGCCCCGATGCCGAGGCCCTCTCTCAGTGGTGGGAGCAGATCAAAGAGTGGCGCGCCGTGGATTGCCTCAAATACGATCGGACCGCTACTGTTATCAAACCCCAGTATGTATTGGAAAAGCTCTACGAATTGACGCATGGACAGGCCTTTGTGACCTCCGATGTAGGTCAGCACCAGATGTGGACCGCCCAGTTTTACAAATTTGATCGGCCACGACGTTGGATCAATTCGGGGGGGCTGGGGACCATGGGCTTCGGTTTGCCGGCGGCGATTGGTGTCCAACTCGCCTATCCCAACGAGACCGTGGTCTGTGTTACCGGGGAAGGCAGCATCCAGATGTGTATCCAGGAACTCGCTACCGCCAAACAATTTCATGCCCCTATCAAGATCATTACCCTCAATAATGGTTACTTGGGTATGGTGCGGCAGTGGCAGGAGTTTTTTTACGGTAACCGCTATTCCCAATCGTACCTGGAGAGTTTGCCCGACTTTGTCAAACTCGCCGAGGCCTACGGCCACGTGGGAATGCAGATTACCCGTCCCCAAGATGTAGAGGGAGCGTTACGGGAGGCATTGGCCATGAAGGACCGTCTGGTATTCATGAATTTCTTGACGGATAAGACCGAAAACGTCTATCCCATGATCCCGGCTGGTGCTGGTCAAAACGAAATGCTTCTGGTGTAACTACTCCCCCACCTGCGGACCCTCTTGGGTATAACTATGCGGCATATCATTTCGCTGTTACTGGAAAACGAAGCCGGTGCTCTGTCCCGCGTGGCTGGATTATTTTCAGCACGGGGATACAACATCGAATCGCTTACCGTTGCTCCCACCGATGACGGTACTCTATCGCGTCTCACTTTGGTCACGCGTGGTTCCGACGACATCATCGAACAGATTACCAAGCAGTTGAATAAACTTATCGATGTGGTCAAGCTAATGGACCTCTCCGAAGGTCCCCATATTGAGCGCGAGATCATGTTGGTCAAGATTCGCGCAGCCGGACCGGCACGCGAGGAGGTTAAACGCCTAACCGACATCTTCCGCGGCCATATCGTGGACGTAACGGCAGGAAGCTTTATTGTCGAATTAACTGGCGATGGTGAGAAACTCGACGCATTTCTCGATTCCCTAGAACGAGGCTCCATCGTTGAAGTGGTACGCTCTGGCGTATCTGGCATCGCTCGCGGCGAAAAGAATTTGGGGGCGTAACAAAGTTTGAGACCGCTGAGAAGGTCTCAATTTATGTTAACTACCCCGCGCGTCACCCGGTCCTTAATGGACTGACAGTCGGGAAAGACCGATTTTTTTACTGACGGTTGGAAAACCGTCTCCTTTCCTCCCCGCCCTGAAGGGCGAAGTTTCTCAGAGACACCGATGAATATTTATTACGAAAAAGACGCGGACCTTTCCATCATCCGTGGCATGAAGGTAGCCATTGTTGGTTATGGTTCTCAGGGCCATGCACATGCCAATAATCTGAAGGATTCAGGAGTAGACGTGGTAGTGGGGCTCCGTCCTGGTTCTGATTCTGCACGCAAGGCTGAGGGGGCAGGGCTTACCGTAAAATCGATCCCCGAGGCCGTAGCCGGTGCCGATCTGGTCATGATCCTCGCCCCCGATGAACACCAGGCCAACATCTATCAGGAGCAGATCCTGCCCTCCCTCAAGCAGGGCACAGCGTTGGCGTTTGCCCATGGTTTCAATATTCACTTTGGCCGCATCGAACCGCGTGCCGACCTCGACGTAATCATGGTCGCCCCCAAAGGACCAGGTCACTTGGTACGCTCGACCTATACCCAGGGCGGCGGGGTGCCGAGCCTCATCGCGGTCCACCAGAACGCCTCGGGCCGCGCCCGTGATGTTGCCCTGTCCTATGCCTCTGCCAACGGTGGTTGTCGTGCGGGTGTGATCGAAACCAACTTCCGTGAAGAGACCGAGACCGACCTCTTTGGCGAGCAGGTCGTACTCTGCGGTGGTCTTACCGCCTTGGCGCAGGCAGGTTTCGAGACTCTTACCGAGGCCGGTTATTCTCCCGAGATGGCCTACTTCGAGTGCTGCCACGAACTTAAACTCATCGTGGACCTGATGTACGAAGGCGGTATGGCCAACATGCGTTATTCGATCTCCAATACCGCAGAGTACGGTGATCTAACCCGTGGCCCACGCATCATCACCGATGAGACCCGCGCTGAGATGCGACGCATCCTGAAAGAGATCCAAAGTGGTCAGTTCGCTCGTGAGTTCATCCTGGAAAATCAGGCGGGTGCGCCAACCCTCAAGGCCCTGCGGCGTATCGGTCGAGAACACCCGCTGGAGAAAGTAGGTGCAAAACTACGTTCTATGATGCCCTGGATCAAGAATAATCGCCTGGTAGATCGGAATAAAAACTAATACCAGATCCGATATCTTTGCCTACCTTTTGGCATAAAAGAGAGATTCACCAAAGATTTCTCTTTTATGCCAAGCCTCGAAGTTGTCCATTTCCTAATTTCGACTAGACCTCCACGGGAGTGAGTGCGGTGATCGTACTCTACACGGATTTCGGTCTTTCTGGTCCCTATCTTGGTCAGGTGAAAGCGGTATTACATCGAGAGGCACCGGGGATTGCCATAGTGGATCTATGTGCCGATGCTCCAACTTTCGATCCCTACGCTGCGGCCTATCTGCTCGGCGCCTTAACCCCTGAGTTTCCGCCGGGTAGCATTTTCCTTGGGGTAGTAGACCCAGGGGTGGGAACGACTCGTGGAGCGGTGGCGATATTTGCCGATGGGCGGTGGTATGTGGGTCCCGACAACGGTTTATTCGAGGTGGTGGCGCGGCGTGCAAATGAGGTGCAATGGTGGAATATTACCTGGCGCCCGCAACGGTTGTCCGCGAGTTTCCATGGTCGGGATCTATTTGCCCCGGTGGTGGCCGAATTGGCAAAAGGTAGAGCGGTGCCAGGGGGAGAATTACGTCCCTGGACGCCTTGCCCCGATTGGCCAGATGACCGACCGGCGTTGATCTATCGAGACCACTATGGCAATTGCATGACCGGCCTGCGTATGACGATGTTGCCTGATCATGCCATTTTGGAGGTTGCCGACCAAAGATTATCTTGGGCACGAACCTTTGGCGAGGTCCCCAAAGGGACCGCTTTCTGGTATGAAAATTCTATCGGCTTGATTGAAGTTGCGGTGAATTGTGGAAACGCCGCGACCCTGCTGGGACTAAAAATTGGCGACCCCGTGCAGATCGTCTTCTAGTAATTGTGGCAATCTCCTCATTTTTCGTTCACCACCTAACCCTTCTCAAGGAATCAACATGCTCATCCAAAAATCAAGCGATATCAAACCTTCGGAAATTACCCCTATCCAATTATTCCATGATCGGCGACGCTTCTTACAATTAACGGCGGGCATCACCGCACTGGCCGCACTTCCACCTGCCTTTGCGGCTGCAACAAAATTTTCAGATCTAAAGAAGGACGGTTACGTCCTCACCGACAAAACCACACCCTACACCTCAATTACTGGTTACAATAATTTCTACGAGTTTGGTACCGACAAAGAGGACCCTGCGAAATATGCCGGCTCGTTAAAAACTCGACCCTGGACCGTAGCTGTAGAGGGTGAAGTCCACAAACCCAAGGCATTCGACGTTGATGACCTACTCAAACTGGCCCCCCTCGAAGAACGTGTCTACCGATTGCGTTGCGTCGAGGCTTGGTCGATGGTAATTCCCTGGGTGGGCTTTCCCCTGGCAGAATTGCTCAAGCAGGTAGAACCTACCGGAAATGCCAAGTTTGTTGAATTTACTACGCTCCACGACCCCGCTCAGATGCCCGGACAGCGTAGCCATGTCCTCGATTGGCCCTATTGCGAAGGGCTGCGTTTAGACGAGGCGCTGCACCCGCTAACGCTATTAGCCGTGGGATTGTATGGTGAGGTGCTGCCTAATCAGAATGGAGCCCCGATCCGTCTGGTGGTACCGTGGAAATATGGATTCAAAAGCGCAAAATCTATCGTGCGGATCCGCTTGACCGAACAACAACCGCGCACTACCTGGAATGACTCGGCACCCACTGAATATGGATTTTATTCCAACGTTAACCCCGAGGTTGACCATCCGCGTTGGACCCAGTCCAAAGAGCGCCGCCTCGGCGAATTCCTGAAACGGCCCACTCTATCATTTAATGGTTATGCCGACCAGGTGGCGCAACTCTATACTGGGATGGATCTCAAGAGGAACTTTTGAGATGAATACACTATCCTGGCGGAGTCCTCCTCAAAAAACTATCCGTGCGTTTAAGGTTACTATCTTCCTATTGAGTCTGTTGCCTTTTGCGGGATTATGCTTGGATGCAGCAATGGACGCATTGGGCGCCAATCCTATCGAAAAGATAACGCACACCACTGGCTGGTGGACACTTACCTTCCTCATGATCGTATTAACCGTGACGCCGCTACGAAAACTATCGGACTGGCCTTGGTTGATGCGATTTCGTCGCATGTTGGGCCTATTCGCATTCTTCTATGGTTGTCTGCACTTCCTGACCTATTTAGTTTTGGACCAATTTTTTGATTGGAATACCATCGTCCCGGACATTACCAAACGGCCTTACATTACCGTTGGTTTTTTAGCCTTGGTACTAATGACTGTACTCGCCGTGACCTCCAACAATGCCATAATTCGCCACCTGGGTGGTAAGGCGTGGCACCGATTGCACAAATTGGTTTATGTTATCGCGGTGGCGGGGGTGGTGCATTTCTGGTGGTTGGTAAAAAAGGACATCAGCGAGCCGGCTACATTTGCGGTGGTGCTCGCGATTCTCTTAGGTTTCCGGGTTGTCTGGACACTACGTGAGAAATAATGATTGTCGCGCTTTTCCTAACAGTAGTAGGAAGGTTGACCTCCCTTTTCCTGCCCCCTATATACCACACACCCATCCACACTATCCTTTTTGTAATCATTGCCCCCTCCTAATGGGAGGGGCGCAGGGAAGGCGATCAAAAATAGAATACGACTCATTTAGTCGAGTGGGTTGAATCAGTGATTTCTTGATCGTCCCTTCCGCCGCCTCCTTCTTGGGAGGAAAGTAAGCGATTGCCCCTTTACCTACCCGGAGACTTCCGAATGTCGCCAGTGCCTGATATTGACCCAGATGAGACCAAGGAATGGCTGGAGGCTCTGGATAGTGTACTCGCCGTAGGGGGACGGGAACGTGCTCACTATCTGTTGGAACGCATGGTGGACAAGGCTCGACGCTCCGGGGCCTATCTGCCTTACAGCGCCAATACCGCTTATCTCAATACCATCCCACCGATTCAGGAGCCACGCCGACCAGGGGATTACGCCCTGGAACGTCGGATTCGTTCCATCATCCGCTGGAACGCCATGGCCATAGTCGTCCAGGCCAATAAGGATGTGGCGGAACTCGGCGGCCATATCGCGAGCTTCGCCTCCTCGGCGACCCTCTACGATGTCGGTTTCAACCACTTCTTCCACGCCCCCACGACGGACCACGGTGGCGACTTGGTCTTTATTCAAGGCCATTCAGCCCCTGGTATCTACTCCCGTGCCTTTCTGGAAGGACGCATCAGCGAGGAACAGCTCAAACACTTCCGCCAAGAGACCGAGTCTGGGGGCCTGTCCTCCTATCCCCACCCTTGGTTAATGCCGGAGTTCTGGCAATTTCCCACCGTGTCCATGGGACTTGGACCACTTCAGGCCATCTACCAGGCCCGCTTCATGCGCTACCTGGATGACCGTGGCATTCTCAATACCAAGGGACGCAAGGTCTGGTGTTTTATCGGCGATGGCGAGACCGACGAACCCGAGACTTTGGGGGCCATTTCACTGGCCGCGCGCGAACGGTTGGATAACCTGATCTTCGTGATCAACTGCAATCTCCAGCGTCTGGACGGACCGGTACGCGGCAACGGCAAGATCATCCAAGAATTGGAGGCACACTTCCGAGGCGCGGGTTGGAACGTCATTAAAGTGATCTGGGGCTCCTACTGGGACCCCTTATTTTCCAAAGATACCAAGGGATTGCTGCTCAAACGCATGGAAGAGTGTGTCGATGGCGAGTATCAGGCCTACAAGGCCAAGGGTGGCGCCTATACCCGTGAGCACTTCTTCGGAAAATATCCAGAACTGCGTGACATGGTCGCCAATCTGACCGACGAAGATATTTGGCGCCTCAACCGTGGCGGCCACGACCCCTTCAAGGTGTACGCGGCCTATCACGCCGCAGTCCACCATGAGGGACAACCCACCGTAGTTCTGGCCAAGACCGTCAAGGGCTACGGCATGGGCGAGGCCGGTGAGGGCCAAAACATCACCCACCAAGCCAAGAAGATGGGCGAACGGGCACTCAAGACCTTTCGTGACCGCTTCAATATCCCCATCCCTGATGAACACATCGCCGATGCTCCCTTCTATCGCCCAGCCGAGGACAGCCCCGAGGTCCGTTACGTCCAAGAGCGCCGTGCTGCCCTTGGGGGCTATCTACCCAGCCGTCGTCTTCAGGGAGAGCCGTTACCAATCCCAGACTTTACAGTCTTCGAGCACATCGTAAAGAGCGCCACTGAACGCGAGATGTCGACCACCATGGCGATCGTTCGGGTGCTCTCCGTGCTCATCAAGGACCGACATATCGGCCGCTATCTCGTGCCCATCGTCCCAGACGAGGCACGCACCTTTGGCATGGAGGGATTGTTCCGCCAGGTAGGGATCTATTCCTCGGTTGGCCAACTCTACGAACCGGTAGACGCCGACCAGCTCATGTACTACCGGGAGGACAAAGGAGGACAGATCCTCGAAGAGGGCATCAACGAAGCTGGCGCCATCTCTTCTTGGATCGCTGCGGGCACTGCCTACAGCAACCATGGCGTGCCGATGATCCCCTTCTACATCTTCTATTCGATGTTTGGCTTCCAGCGCACCGGTGATCTGGCCTGGGCAGCGGGAGACCTACGAACGCGCGGATTTTTGGTAGGTGGTACTGCCGGACGCACCACCCTCGCCGGTGAGGGGCTGCAACACTCCGACGGTCATAGCCACCTCCTTGCCGCTACCATCCCCAACTGCGTCTCCTATGACCCGACCTTCGCCTACGAGGTGGCGGTAATCGTCCATGCCGGATTGCGTCGTATGTACGTGGACCAGGAACAGATCTTTTATTACCTCACGGTAATGAACGAAAACTACCTCCACCCAGCAATGCCGGAGAACGCGCGCGAGGGGATCCTCAAGGGCATGTATCGGTTGTACTCGACGGAGGGGACCCGAGGCCGCGTCCAACTTCTGGGGAGTGGGGCCATCCTCCGCGAGGTGATGGCGGGCGCAGAACTCCTCGCCGAAGATTTTGGGATAGGCGCCGACATCTGGAGCGTCACCAGCTTCACTGAGTTACGTCGCGAGGGCCTGGAGGTCGATCGCTGGAACCTACTCCATCCTGACGAGGCGCCACGCATCTCTTACGTAGATCAATGTCTAACGAATCAAGAGGCTGGACCGGTGGTAGCGGCTACTGACTATCTGAAATCGTTCGCCGACCAGATTCGGCCCTGGGTTCGTCGTCCCTATCGAATACTTGGCACCGACGGCTATGGCCGCTCCGGGACACGCCGCCAATTGCGACGCTTCTTTGAGGTGGATCGCCACTATGTCGTCTTGGCTGCTCTCAAGGAATTGGCGGAGATGAAGAAAATTCCAATTTCAACCGTAATCGAGGCAATCCGCCGTTATAGCATCGACCCCGAGCGACTCGATCCGGCTCATGCCTAGGGTGCTAACCACCCCGCCCTTATTAAAGTACGGAACAGTTATCCGGCAATATGGTGGCAAATAACTTGAGGAGACTTTGGTGACGATAATAAAAGAGGTCTTCCTACCTGACATTGGAAATTTCAAGGATGTAGATGTCATCGAGGTTTTAGTTGCCCCCGGCGACCGGGTCCAACGCGAGAGTGGCCTGGTTACGCTAGAGACCGACAAAGCCACCATGGATGTTCCTTCTCCTGACGAAGGTACTATTACAACCGTACAGGTCAAAGTGGGTGACAAAATCTCCAAGGGAGGGCTACTGATCACCATGGCGGTGGCCGAGGCTCAGGCAGAGGAATCGCCACCATCGCCCATACCGATGACCACTACGCGACCTCCTCAATCTCCCCAGTCGTGGGGACTGGAAAGGCAAATTGCGGCACCTGCTGCGGCCCCCAGTGCTGTAATACCAGCCACAGATCTTCCTGGGCAGGGTCCGAGACGCCCCCCACCGATAGCCGCGCTCGCCCAAGATACGACGGGTCAACTCGTCCCCCATGCCAGCCCTTCTGTGCGCCGCTTTGCTCGTGAACTAGGCGTAGCTTTGGCCGAGGTCCGAGGAACGGCTCTCAAGGGACGCATTACTCAAGAAGATGTGCGTGGCTACGTTAAAAATATTATGACTGCACCAGCAGTGACGCCTGGTACAGTGCAAGGGGAAAAGGAAACGGGACGGTTGTTTGGATTTCGTTTGCCCGAACCGCCGACGGTTGATTTTTCTGCCTTTGGTCCGGTGAAAGTTCAGCCACTCTCACGCATCCAACGCCTATCGGGGCCTAATCTGCACCGTAATGCGCTCGCCATTCCCCACATCACCCAGTTCGATGAAGCCGACATTACTGACCTGGATGCCTTTCGTCAGGCGCAAATCAAGGCTTCCCTCTCTCATCATCAATCCGCTGCCCGTGCGGAGGGTGGCGCGACCAAGAAACTTACCTTACTTGCATTTCTAATGAAGGCAGCGGTTGCCGCTCTGCAACACTATCCCCAATTCAATGCATCTCTCGATAAAGGCGCGGAAAATCTCATTCTCAAGGGTTACTTTCATATTGGGATGGCGGTCGAAACTTCTCAGGGATTGGTGGTGCCCATTATTCGAGACGTAGACCGCAAGGGCCTCTGGGATCTGGCAGAAGAATTGGTTGTAGTAAGCGAAAAGGCCCGTGCGCGAAAACTCACGCCAAGCGACTTGCAAGGTGGTTGTTTTACGCTCTCCAGTTTGGGTAGCATCGGTGGTGGTCATTTCACTCCCATCATTAATGCACCCGAGGTGGCGATTCTGGGAATTAGTCGAGCCGTTATGAAACCGGTTTGGCAGGACAATACCTTTGTACCCCGACTCATGTTACCGCTATCTTTGTCCTACGACCATCGAGTTATCGATGGGGCTGCCGGGGCACGTTTTATTACCTATTTTAATCAATTGCTCAGTGATATTCGGCGGCTATTATTGTGATCTCATAATAAGCTTCGATTCACTCTTCATCTTGCAGGAGCAACAGTAGTCAATCACCCCGGGCTAAAGCCCGAGGCTTGTGAAAGCAAGCCCGAGATTGACCAGCCTTAGTCCGAGAAATCGGACTACGTTGCAACGAAGTACAAGACTCACCTTGGGGCGCTTCCTCAACTCCAAGCTCTGAAAGCAGCAGAAGCAGACACGCGACGGGTACGCACGAAACGGTCTGCTGCAAGGTTCGCAAGAATCGAAGCTGCGTTGCCTTTCCTCCCCGCCCTCAAGGGCGGGGTTTCTCGGGGACACTGATGAACTTTCCAACGGTCATCCCATTCAGTGCCTACCTACCGGAGGGCGAGGATCGCACGCCAATCTGTTGGGTGGGGCGGTTCTTGCCAGTGATCCGGCGGTGGAAGATGCCGGGGTAGATACTGGGTTCTCCCCCCAACCTGGCACCCTGCGAGCACCAGATGTTGCTGTGGGTAAAATATCCGATGCACCTGGTTGGGTTCGTGGGGTACCGTTACTCGCGGTGGAATACGCTGATTCTGGACAAGACGAAACAGCACTTGCCGAGAAAATTGCGGATCTTCTGGACGCGGGAACCAAAATGATTTGGGTTGTGCGTTTGAGCGGTCCGCGACGTGTCGAGATTCACCAATCGCGGCAACCAATCCAACTGTGTTTTCCAGGACAGATGTTGGAAGCACCTGGGGTACTCAAGAATCCTATCCCTGTGGAAGCACTCTAGGATCGCGATACCGCCAATGCGGCCACGTTACGCAATTTGTTGCAACGTTTGGGATATCCTGATCTTGAAGCCGTTCGCGCCGAAGGAATAACGAAAGGAGTAGCCGAGGAACGGGCCGAAGGACGAGCCGAGGGACGAGCCGAAGGACAAGTGAGTGGTAGGGTAGCCATATTATCCGAACAACTAACATCAAAATTTGGTGCCTTGTCTACCGAGGTGGTAACGCAAATTGAGAATGGTTCATTGGAAGAGTTACAACGTTGGGGGAGAAAACTGTTGGTTGCGATCTCCCTCGACGAAGTATTTAGTGAAATAAAATAAGAATCATAGGATCAAGTCTTGATTACTTGTCCATATATTTGGCGGATTCAAACTCGAAGCCCAACTCTTGAGCTAACAGTTAAGCCCTTGATTCAACCATCCGTTGCACTTCAAGATTGAATCCGCCCCCTATTTGATGATCCATGTTCCGAGAACTGCCTTAGCATCCACACCAAGAGAATGGACCGCTCATATCAGAATGGGAGAATCTGCTCACCAGCATAGAGGCTGTTCACCGTTTCGCGGGTTCGCACACAATAGGCCTCAGTGTTATCTACTAAGACCTCGGCGGCCCGAGGGCGGGTATTATAATTGGAACTCATCGAGAATCCGTAGGCCCCCGCAGAACGCATCGCCAATAGATCTCCAGCAGCTAGAGAGAGATGACGTTCACGCCCCAGGAAATCACCGCTTTCACATACGGGTCCCACAACATCGTAGATCTCGGTGGGATGATCCGTGCGGAGTACTACCGGGACGATATCCTGCCAGGCGTGGTAGAGCGCAGGACGCACCAAATCATTCATGGCTGCATCGACAATGGCAAAATTCTTGTGGGGCGTGTGTTTGAGATACTCGACTCGGGTCAGCAAGACGCCGGCATTCCCTACGATGGCTCGTCCCGGTTCGATAATTAGGGTCAGGGGACGATTGCGCAGGGCGTGAAGAATGGCTGCGGCGTAGGCATCGGGACCCGGTGGGTGTTCGTGGTGATAGGTGATCCCCAGCCCCCCCCCCCATATCGAGATAAGAAAGCAAAATACCGCGATCTTTCAGGCGATCAATCAGATTCAACACCCGCTCCAACGCATCCGTAAACGGCGCAAGCGTCGTAAGTTGGGAACCGATGTGGCAATCCACGCCTAACAGGTGCAGGTGGGGTAGCGCACCGGCGCGTAGATAGGTCTCCTCGGCCTCCGCCATGGGAATGCCGAACTTACTTTCCTTAAGACCTGTGGCAATGTAGGGATGAGTCCCGGCATCCACGTCGGGATTGACCCGCAACGACACCGGGGCCACGCAACCCACCTCACCCGCTACTTGGTTTAGCCGCTCCAACTCGGCCAAGGATTCCACGTTGAAGCAATGGATGCCTACCTCCAACGCGCGACGCATCTCGTCGGTACGTTTACCCACCCCAGAAAAGACCACCTTGTGCGGATTGCCACCCGCCGCCAGCACTCGTTCCAATTCACCCACCGAGACGATATCGAAGCCAGAACCCAGGCGTGCCAGTAGGTTCAACACCCCAAGATTGGAATTGGCTTTGACCGCGTAGCACAACAAGTGTTCGTGGGCAGCAAGCGGACGAGAAAATGCCTGCCAATGACGCTCAATGGTGGCACGAGAATAGACATAACAAGGGGTGCCAAAACGTGCCGCAAGCTCGTCGAGTGGTACGGCTTCGCAACACAGCCGTCCCTCTTGGTATCGGAAATGGTCCATAGGAAAGTCCTATCAGGTCAGGGGCGATGGAAGGAGATGCACAGTCGAGATGGCTATCTTCCCATCGATTTAGCAGGATGGGGTGGATCTGATGGGGATGGTAGGTAGAGCGGTCCCTTCTGGCCACAGCCGATAAGGGTCGTACTCAATAGACAGGCCAAGAGCCAAGACAGCACGGTACGCATGATATATCTCCGGAGTCATACCATTTAAACACCTAAGTAATTAGGGCAGAGTTTTCGATAACGTTTACTATACCGTCTGTCCCCATTTCACCATGACCATACTGCCTCCCATGACTTCACTGACTGACGCTGCGTTGATCTGTCTGATGGAACCAGACCCGGATCGTAAACTCACTCTTACTGCGACCGTAGCGGCTGCTTGGAATGTGGGTGAATTGGTGCTAGCGGGGGGTAATGATGTGCCTTGCCCCGTCGAGGTGCCCGGTCGTCCTGGTCGGCCGGTGTTGCTTCATCCAAGGAACCTTTCGCGCCGAGGCCCGGGTACTCCCCGAGGCCACGCGGCACTGCTGCACGCACTCAGCCACATCGAGTTCAATGCTATCAATCTCGCCTGGGATGCGGTACATCGCTTTCCGGGGCTTCCTGCGGAGTACTACGGCGATTGGATACGCGTAGCCGCCGAGGAGGCGCTCCACTTTGGCCTGTTACGCGACCGTCTGCGCTGCTTGGGGTATGACTATGGTGACTTTCCTGCCCATGACGGGTTGTGGGCAACGGCCCAGGCGTCCGCCGCCGACCCCTTGCTACGCATGGCCCTAGTGCCGCGACTGATGGAGGCCCATGGCTTAGATGTAACCCCCGGCATCTCTCTGCGCCTAGCGACCGCAGGGGATAGTGAATCCGTAGCAATCCTCGCACGAGTTCTCCACGATGAGATCGGTCACGTCGCCGCAGGTGATCGTTGGTTTCGCTTTTTGTGCGCCCAACGTGACCTCTCCGCCGAAACGGTCTATCGCACCTTAGTTATTCGCCATCTGGGAAATAAATTCCGTGGTCCCTACAATCGCACGGCACGCCTTGCCGCTGGTTTCACGGAAGAGGAATTGGATGCGCTTGAAAATGTGTCTGATGTTGTTATACCCGATCCCTCGCTAGCCACAACGTAAAGTTGGGCTTCGCAAAAAGATGCTCAGCCCAACCTTCGTGTTTGAATTAGGTAAACAGGGTGTCGCAGATTAAGTGGATAGCCGTTGTTTTGGCTATGGTGAACGAAGAGGTATCATTTTTCCTTTTTATTTCTATCATTAGCAGGCGGTATTGTTGAAATTTCGACGGTGACTCTCACCGTTGCCTGTGGATTCGCAGCGAGTGCCGCAACGATTTGGTCTGCAAGTTGCGCAAACATTACTGTAGAGACCTCGGCCGTGCCGTGAAATGATGTTGTCGTGGAGAGAGGCGACGGATTGAACGCCAAGGAGTTCTGAACGGGTAATACCGCTTCTGTGATTGGATGGTAGGCCTTTTCGTAGGCACGTGCCGCTTTGGGCTCGATCAAGAGCAGGGTTTTATCCAATTGAACGGTTCCACTCCCGAGGTGGAATCCTTCGAACTCCCCACCACTCTGTCCGTAGGCAGTGCCGAAAAAGTCACGGCTGGCGGCGCCGCTGTGGATCGTTTGGGTGAGTACGTCACGATTTCTCAGACGAGGTAGATAGAGATAACGAAGCGTATCCTCCCAAAAGGTTATTGCTCTGGCGGCAGGCTGTTTTGGTGTCCAATAGAGTTCTTTGAGCCGAGTGCGTAGGTGAATGGGTGACCAACTCGTCAGGACCAATTCATTTTCGATACAAGTACGTTCAATCTCACTGCTCATAGTGCCGGCCGTCGTATTAAGTGAGAATACGGTAATGGTTGGCAACGGGGCGGTAGGAGTCTCTTGTTCCGGGCAGAGCAACCATCGATAGCATTCACGAATGATACGCGGGAACGCCTCCTGGATTGTTTGTAATTCTTTTTCGGCCTGTTTCTTTTGTGATGGATCGAGGTCGAGTCTGCCTTCCTTTTCGTCGTCTACTAGAGAATCCCAGGCGAGCGCAGAACGGGCGGCATCGCTCATTAAGGTGCGCACATTCTGATCTGCTGCCATAAAGATCAGACGATTAGCTCGATAGCGTGGTTGGGAACCCTGGCTACGCAGATATTCTTGTAGCAACTCGAAGGCTGGGTGTGGATCCTCTCGCGAATATTCTGGTTGTGGTGGCAAGACTACGAGTCGGAGCGCGCTGTCGTCCGGTACCTCTGCGGGTGAAACGAAGAGGTGAATTCCATCGAACAAGGCCATATTTCCGACCATGCGTCCAAAGACCTCGGCAATTTTATTGCGTTTGGTTTGATCGTCGATGCGGTGTTTACGATTTTCCATCTCGCGGCGCAGATTGGAGCGCGAATCGAACCAGAAACGAATGGCATCCTGGTTGCTTGAGTGATTGAGGTAGTGCAGACGTTCAACCAGTTGGGCGAGGACCTCAATATAGATCGACGAGGTTTGCCCGGGTTGTAGGCATCCCAACAGGACGTGGGCACGATCGAGGCTACGGATATTCGTTTTGGTCGCCACGGATGCGGGGGCACTGCCAAAAAAGATGGTGCGCGCTACTCGACGCGCGGCACTAATCTGACCGAAGTGTTGATCACGATTCTCTAGATCAGTAGTTTCGGCGCGGTCGCCATCAATATCGCGTTCGATTACTACCTCCCAACCGGGAGGCAAATAACAAGTCAGGTCATTACGACTACAACCATCATAGAGCGGCAAACTGCCGGGTTGAACCATTAGATCTCGATTGTTTTCTTTCCATAGGCGAGCGATAACCTTGGCCATGAATTTGAGGATACCGCGTAACTGTGAAAAACCATCGAGGGTGATCCAGTCCTCATAGATGCGGTCGAAGATCTCGGGATGAATGGGGTAGGCGCGGATTAGTCGGTCGAAATAGCGCCCCTCCTGAGTTTCGCTGGGGAGTTTGTTCCCCTCATCTCCGTAGATTTTGGCGAAGGCCCGGCATACCGTATCTTGGGCGGCGGGGTCATGGATTGGATCGAACAGACGGCAGCGCACAATATCAAAAGTTTCCTCCATGCTTGCTGGTTTCCACAGTGCCTGTATCCGCCCCCGTCCAAAGGACTTTTCCAGGGTACGTAGGGCACTCATCCCGCGCCGGCAACCCACCGGTTGTTCGCCTTCTTGCTTGGGGGGGGGGCTCGGGCAACGAGGCCAATACGACGGTGGTGGGTACCAGGTTGGCGACCTCGGTGAGGGCCTGTATGAACGAAAGGTTACTGTCGTAGCTCCCACCGCTCAGGGTCTGTCCTTCTGGGAACTGTCGTACATAGTTGACCAGGTCATCGATGAGAATGATGCACGGTGCATAGATTTCGAGTAGCTCCAGAAGAATGTCCTTACCGGGCGCAGTACCGGTTGCGTCCGCGTCCAAGACCCGACTGAAACCCTCCTCGCCGCCCAATTGCCAGGCCAGCTCGCCCCACAGGGTTCGGACAATCCGCTGCCCATGCTTCCAGTGTTGACCGGGGGAGTGGGCTGTACCATCCAATATGGCCACGTGTACCGGAGGAAGTGCCACCAACCCTACTGCTTCAAATAGTTCGGGGATCCCTATTAATTCGGTGAGTGTGCACTGATGGGTCGCGAGGTGATAAGCGGCGAGTAGGGTATGGGTCTTGCCGCCACCCGAGGCGGTTTGAAGTCGAATGACGGACTCACCGCCTAATCCGGCGAGGCGTTGTGCCACTTGCGTGAGCAACCAGCGCATTCCCTCGGTGATGATGGTACGATCGAAAAAGGCAGCAGCCTCCTGATATTCACGGGTGGCCTTTCCGTTATACACCGCAGTAAGGTCAGCGTTGAATTCAGATTGTCGAAAGGTCTCTTCCAATACGTCACGATGAGGAGTGGCGATCTCGCGCCAGGGTTTCAAACTCATGAGTTTTATACCTTTCCCGTTATTCGGTAGGTTGGTTTGTTATGGGTATTAGACATTATCAGAAATCCCACCCTCGCCTCTTGTCACGGAGGGTAGGTTGGGGTGAGGTTTCTGATAGTGTCTATTGATTCCGTAGGACGATTAAGTACGACGTACCTACCGAAACTAGAGAATTCATCAGTCGCACGATATGAGTACCTCTCTGACCATCTCCATTAATGAAAGTTAAGGTTCAGAGGAGGGCTGTTTCTTGGTAAACCAGAATTTCTGGATCCGTCCGCTTTCTGGATTGTAGGAAAGAACGGCGTTATAGTCTTTGACGGGTCCGTAGAGTGCAGATTCCTTGAGATAGGCATAGGCGGCGGGGAGCATGAACAATACAGATAATAGAGAACGGGTTCGTGGTTCCATCGTAACGGTGCCGCCACCATCCTGAACAGTATTTAACCAGCGAGTGAGGCGTGGTGGAATCTGGTTAATAGTTGCGGGAGCAACAAAGGCGATACTGACCGTTCCTTGACTATTCTTGAGTGCGTTAGAAAGTTCTTGATCGAAGGCATCGAGGTCCGTGAACGATACCGTTGTTATTGCAGGTGGCTCGGTGGAGGTTGTTTCCACCCTGGTGTTCGTCTCATTGGTTGGGGTAAGAGGTTGCGTGTGTGTGGTGGGGGTTGCCAAGGCAACGGTGCCTCCCGAGTTCTGCGTGGCAACCTGTTCACCGGCACAACCAGCAAGACTCGCAAGGATGATACTCACTACCCAGTTTCTGTGTGCCATTGTCATGATATTTTCGCCGTATTAGAGGATGCTCAAGGGAATCATCGTGTCAGTTTCCACCTTCTGGGGGACCCAACGATTATCAGCTTAAATCCCAGGATATGCGGTACTGTGATGGATGGAAAATCAAACTGTGTCAGAACGATTATTTGAGAATATCATTTCTGATAGTGTTGTCAATGGGGTGCGTAATTCAAGAGTTGCACGTTGAGTTTGAATCCGCCAGTTGAATGAAATTTGAGTCGGCTCTAAATTTTTGTGCCCCCAAATTCCTATCGCCCCCACCCGCCCCCACGCCCAGAAGGCCGCGTTCCCATTTGTCCTCCCGCGCCAACCCGCCCAGGTGTTTTCGTGCGTCCGGGACGAACCTCGGCGGCGGGTTTCGGAATCTCAGCCAAAGCGGGAGGCGGAACCAGAGGAGTTTTACGACTAGATGGTGGTGCCAACACCGCAATCAAATACTCCGCCGCCGCAAGCCGACTTACCGTATCGGGCAAAACCGCAGTAACACGCAATTTATCTTGCCCATCTAACCGATAGATCTGTGGTTGGACCTGAATAAGTTTGAGCACAGCTCCCGGATCAATGGCCGGCTCGGGATGGAATAATAGCCGTCCTCCGGTGGGACCCAATTCAATTTTACGTATCCCCAATGGCCGCGCCAGTAGTTTTAGCTCTGTGGTGCGGAATAGGATTTGGACCGGTTCGGGCAATAGACCAAAACGGTCGATCATCTCTACTTGTAGTTCGCGCAATTCTCCCTCGGTCGTAGCGTTAGCAATACGTTTGTACAAAATCAGCCGGGTATGAACATCCGCCAGATAGTCCTCGGGGATAAGTGCCGGGAGATGGAGATCGACCTCGGAATTTTGTTCCAATGGTCGTTCCAATTCTGGGCGGCGACCGGATTTGAGGGCGTTGACCGCGCGTGTTAGCAATTCCTGATAGAGCGTAAAACCCACCTCCTGCATTTGGCCGCTCTGCTCCTCGCCGAGTAATTCACCCGCGCCGCGAATCTCCATATCGTGGGTGGCCAGGGTGAAACCAACCCCAAGATCCTCCAGCGACTCGATAGCGTCTAGACGTTTGATGGCGTCCGGGGTCATCGACTTTTTTTCCGGGACGATCAAATAGGCGTAGGCACGATGATGAGAGCGTCCAACCCGTCCACGCAGTTGGTAGAGTTGGGCCAATCCGAGACGGTCGGCCCGATGAATGATGATAGTGTTGGCGCTAGGAACGTCGATACCAGTCTCGATGATGGTGCTGCACACCAACACATTGAAACGCTGGTGATAAAAATCGAGCATCACCCGCTCTAGGTCTCGTTCGCGCATCTGACCGTGGGCAACCTGGACCGTCGCCTCGGGTAGCAACTCCTCTACCATTCGAGCCATCTTGTCGATGGTGTCCACCTCGTTGTGCAGGAAATAGACCTGTCCCCCGCGTTTGATCTCGCGCAGCATTGCCTCGCGCAGCAGGGTGTTGTCCCAGGTTCGGACAAATGTCTGGATGGCAAGCCGTCGCGCTGGAGGTGTGGCGATGATAGAGATCTCGCGTAGCCCCGAGACCGCCATGTTGAGGGTGCGCGGGATCGGGGTGGCGGTTAGGGTGAGAAGGTCCACCGAGGTGCGCAGCGACTTGAGCGCCTCCTTCTGACGGACCCCGAAGCGGTGTTCCTCATCGATGATGGCGAGGCCGAGATTCTTGAAGACGATGTCCGCCTGGAGTAGCTTGTGGGTGGCGATGACAATATCCACGCTGCCAGCCGCCAATCCCGCGAGGACCTCATCCTGTTGCTTCTTGGTGCGGAAGCGCGACATTACCTCAATCCGCACCGGCCACTCGGCGAAGCGGTCGATAAAAGTCTGGTAGTGCTGCTGGGCAAGCAGGGTGGTCGGGACCAGCAACGCCACTTGGCGTCCGCTCAACACCGCAACAAAGGCGGCACGCAGGGCAACCTCGGTCTTGCCGAAACCGACATCACCACACACAACCCGGTCCATTGGACGCCCTGCCGCCAGGTCTTTGAGTGTGGCGTCGATGGCGTCTTGCTGGTCGGGAGTAGTCTCAAAGGGAAAACCCGCAGCAAACGCTAGATATTGCTCGTGTTCCACGGTAAAGGAGTGACCCGCGCGCGCAGCACGACGGGCGTAGAGGTCGAGCAATTCCGCAGCAACATCGCGCGCCCGTTCAGCGGCGCGGCTTCTGGCCTTCTCCCATTGCCCTGAACCGAGTTTGTGGAGTGGCGCGTGCTCGGGGTCCATGCCGGTGTAGCGGCCAACCAGGTGCAGCGCCGCGACCGGGACATAGAGTTTGTCGCCACCCGCGTATTCGAGGGTGAGGAATTCGGTGTCTACCCCATCCACAGCTAACCGTTGCAACCCCAGATAACGTCCCACCCCGTGAGCTTCGTGGACCACCGGTGCGCCGATGTGGAGTTCGGTAAGGTCGCGGATCACGGCCTCAGCGTCGCGCCCCTTGCGCTCGCGATCACGGCGGCGGCGTTGCATTGCCTGTTCGCCAAATAATTGATGCTCGGCTACTACCGCCAGCGGGGGCAATCCCTCTTGGAGCAGCCTCGTCAGGCATAGCCCTTGCTCTAGGGGCGCGATGGTGATGGCAAGGGGGACCTCACTCCCCAAAAATTCCTGCCAATCCTTCACTGATACCGGGCGAAGGTTGGCTCCATGCAGTACCTCGAGCAAGGCCTCGCGCCGTCCGGTGGTTTCAGCGACGATCAGCACTCGTCCAGAGAATTCACCTAGGAAATCCAGTAATCGCCCAAGGGGGCGAGTGACACGGGCCTCGATGGGCAATTCTGGGGGGGGCTCGGTAGCAAAGTTGGTTGTCCCCGCCTGCGGTTCCTGGGGATCGTGGTGGAAGGTGACGCGGGGATGGGTGTTGAGGCCGGCAAAGACCTCATGAGTCTGGAGATAGAGCACACCCGGCGGCAATAACGGTCGCTCTCGGTCATGACGGGCGGACTCGTAACGTGTCCCCACCTCGCGCCAGAAGGCATCTGCCGCCCCCTCCAATCCTGCCGCACCGATTACCACCCCACTTGGTGGTAGGTAATCGAAGAGCGTGGCGGTACGTGCAAAAAATAGCGGTAGGTAGTACTCGATACCGGCAGACGCCAGGCCACGGGTCACGTCTCGATAGACCGGGCTGCCCGTATCACCATCAAAGGCCCTGCGCCAAGCCTCGCGGAAGCGGGAGATGGCGGCTTCGTCGAAAGGAAATTCACGAGCCGGTAGGAGTCGAATGGATTTGATCGATTCGCGGGAGCGTTGATTCTCTGGGTCGAAGGTGCGGATGGAATCGACCTCATCGTCGCAGAGATCGATGCGATAGGGCAGCTCCGCCCCCATCGGATAGAGGTCGAACAATCCGCCGCGCACCGCGAATTCTCCACGTTCCATCACTGTAGCGACGGCACGATACCCCGCGACCTCTAATCGAGCGCGCAATCCCTCGCGGTTGAGACGCTGCCCCACGTCGAGGAGCAACGTAGAGGCGTCGAGGTATTCGCGAGGCGGGAGACGTTGCATCAGGGTCGCCACCGGCACCAGCAGGATGCCTCGCGTCAGTGATGGTAAACGGTGCAGAGCGGCAAGACGCTCCGAGATGATGTCCTGGTGGGGGGAAAAAACGTCGTAGGGCAGGGTTTCCCAATCCGGGAAGTTCAACACTGGCAGGTCAGTCGCATTGGATCCGCGTCCTAAATAGAAACGCAGGTCTTGAGCCAGACGGGTAGCACTCGTGGTGTCTTCGGTGACCACCACCAGCGGTGCGGAACAACTCCGTGCCGCATTGGCCAGTGTTAGTCCCAGGGCGCTTCCATGGAGCTGTCCCCAACTCAGACGTTGGCCGGGACGCTTAGGAATGGGGGGGGCAAGAGGACTGGTGAGCGTAGCGAGGTTGGAGGAATTAACGGGATGGACGGCGAGGGTTGGGTTAGGAGCAGTCATGGTCCAGAGGTCGGTAGCACTGTAGTGGCGTCGCTAAAGTTTGCGCGATCATATACGGGAACGTTCACGGCCTGGATTATCGTTGCGCCGCAAGCGATAAAACAACTACGGGGTGTCGTATAACAGATGTTAGGCAGACTCAACCTTGAAGATCGCGTAGGACGCGGTGAGGAACGAATCGTATCATTCGCGGGCTTTTTCGGTTTACAACGCAGGACTCGAATTGAACACCGCCGGATAATACCTACCATGCTACCTTTGCTAAATTCTTTACCAGCCTAAGACACAATTCTTGATTTTGCTTATTTCTCTGCGTTTTCTCGAAAAAGATAGATTGATTAATTAGCGTCCGTTTTTCGGGGTCTACTGTAACTCAAGTTGCCACCTATGGACGCCAACCCACAAGAATACGTGGAACGCGTAGATTGGGCCGACGAAGGAGGCCCAACATTGGTATCAGCGGAAATGTTGGGCCTCCTTCGTCGGCCCAACCTACGTAATTCTGGATAGGTGCAACTGGTTACATCGTTCCCACGCTCCGCGTGGGAATGCATCCCGCGACGCTCCTGCGTCGCGTATTGGTGGGGATCACGAACAAGCCGGAAGTCATCGCGCTATATGACCGTATGGAACGCAATCACCACAATGGATGTGCCGTGTTTCGAGACACGCGACGTGGGAGCGTCGCGGGATGCGTTCCCACGCGGAGCGTGGGAACGATGTAACTAGCCAATCGGAGCCCACTCTACGGTTGATTCGGATTAAAATAACGATCCGCGTCGTCGGTATCTACGAGTTGGTTTTTGGCATTCTGTAGGGGCAATTCGAAATCGTTCCACCCTCGTAATCCCAGCTTGAGTGAACGTATTCGCTGAAAACCCATCAACTGCATAACGTGGCAGGCCAATACGCTACGGTGGCCCGATCGGCAGATTACGATAACATCCTCCTCTCGGGCAATCGCAAGACGTGGCACAGTCTCTTCGTAACCGGTTTCGCAGGCCTGCTCCAAGATGCCTCGGGGTACATTGAGAGAATCAGGAACATGAACCACGTTAAATTCATACGGCTCCCGGATATCAAGGAGCAAGATTGGTCGGCCTTCCTTTAACTCAGGATCCAGATCCCAGGGCAATACCTCTCGTACCAATGGTCGAACCTCTTCTACCAAATCCATGAAGCGCTTCATGATCCCCCCTTATTGAAAAAGTAGCTTCACAAGAAAATTAGAAACTGAACGATCAGAGCAAGGAAACTATAATAGTTTCAGTCTCTTGGTATGGTTCTCCGGTATCTTTAGCTCTATGTCATAGATTGGGCAGCCTGCGTAGGATACAGAGAGGGTGACGCACATGATGCGGTTCGTTCCTCATCGCATCCTATGCGAGCTTGCAATACTGGAATCGAATGAACCGAATTAAACGGCTGCTGGTTATGCTGTTCATGCCAAACCAGGCATTCAATCGCTATTGAATGATTATTGCGTTACTTATCTGCTTTACGTGCAGCATCCAGTGCAAGATAAGTAATAAATGCTGCTACTGCAATAAGAACCAAAGAAATGACGATAACCATCTTTATAACTCATCAAGTGAGGTGATTTTTTCTTCAATGCACTTATGAATTTGGTAACCACCAAGGCTGATTATCAACAAGGAGAGCATGGTGGCCAGGGTGAGCAACTAATGTACTAATTGGAAATTTGAAATAAGCCAACCTGAGAGACTTATAATAGTGGCGATCAAAATACCTAGCCAAAGCTTTAAGTAGGCAATTTGTTCTTTGGCACGGTCAAGTTTTGACATTTACCCATCTCTTTCAAGAACGATTATTATTAGCTCAAGTAGAACGTGGTGATGAATAAATTGCATCATTCGCGTTATGCCCCACCGTCGATAACCATCTCAGGGCATACGTCCAATTCGAGTAATACACAACATCGCACCGCATCGAACATAAAATGATACGGTTCGTTTTCCTCGCATCCTACGCATGCCTCTGTCGGAATAACGGATAGGTAACAGCTTGGGTTACCTATCCAGGTTGGTTTCTTGGTCTGTTCTGTCTAAATCTTGATTTGTATGATTTCTTGGATTTTTGATGATTCTACATCAAGGAAATCTTCCAATTCTTCTAATCCTAGTTCAGGCACTGTTAGCAAGTTGAATTAGAAAGCAATGTAGAGTCCCTAGGATTCAGAGTGACGGCAAAGCCCTTGCTCCACGGCGATGACGGCTGCCTCTACCCGTGAATGGACCCCGAGTTTACGAAGGATGGCCTTAACGTGGAGTTTGACGGTACCGTCTGAGATACCCAACTCGCGACCAATAACCTTGTTGCTTTGACCCTCGGCTAGATGGCGAAGGATCTGCTGTTCTCGAGGAGTTAATTCGGCGAGGGGAGTGTTGTGTAGACCGCTACGGTCATCCCCTTTGATCACCCGCGCCAGAACCCCCGCCAGGTCTGGGGCAACCACCATCCCCCCGGCCACGATCTCGCGCAGGGCATCGACCAATTCATCCGGCTCCATATCCTTGAGCAGATAGCCGTTGGCGCCGTTACGCAGGGCGTCGACGAGGTCTTGCTCCTCACGGCTGGTGGTTAGCATTACCACCGGCACCGTAACACCACGCCGCCGCAGCACTTTGAGGACTTCCCCCCCCTCCATGCGCGGCATCCGCATGTCGAGCAGTATGATGTCCAATTTCAATTCTGTGGCCAGACGCAGTCCTTCCTCACCGCTGCCTACCGAGCCGACCACCTGGATCGACCGACGTTCCAACAAACTCTCCAGACCAGCCCGGAACAAGGCATGATCATCAATTAGCAGTACGCGCATGGACAACTAGGCCTCTTTGGAATACTGATTCTCTTGGGCGGGAGGGATAGGGGCACAGGTAAGTTCAACCCGAGTACCCTCGCCGGGTTCGCCTTCCACCCGTAATGTCCCTCCCAGACGACGTGCCCGCTCCTGCATGATGGACAGTCCCACATGCTCTCCGGGTAGAGGCTGGCGATTGGCATTTACCAGGCCATTACCATCATCTTCTACCAGAATGCGGTAACCACTCGCCTTTTCGCACTGCAACAACAGCCGCACATTACGTGCCCCACTGTGTTTACGAATGTTGGTAAGCGCCTCCTGAACGATATGGAGGACTTGCACCTCTTGATCTGGGCTCAGATTAAGCTGCTGACACTCGTTATGGAAGAAGGCAGCGATCTGCGTCTCACGGCGGAAACCATCCAACATCTCTTCCAAGGCGGGGATAAGTCCCCGTTCGTCCATGCGAGCACGGAAATGAACCAGTAACTCTCTCAGTTCGGTGTGGGCCTCTTCCACCCCAGCACGGATGGTGCGCACTTCGCCTAACGCCCCCGCATCTGTTCCTTTCTCCAGTGTCTCCTCCAGCATCTTCGACTGGAAGCGTAACCCCGCCAGGGTCTGTGCCAAAGAATCGTGGAGTTCGTGAGCGAGCATGGTACGTTCTTGGATAATGGAAAGGCGCTTGGCCTCCGTGTCCAGGCGCGCTTTTTCCACCGCCATCCCTAGGTGTTTACCGATACTGGTCAACAATTCCTTCATGTCCTCACGTTGGGTGAGCCCCGACGGGTCGAGGAACAGGTTGTAGATCCCTAACACTCGGTCACGATACATCAAAGGGACTGCAATAACCTCGATGCCCTCAATTGGAAGGAGCGGACGATTATTCAATTTGGCGCAGAGACGGATATCAGGTTGGCTCTTCAGCTCCCCCGAGGTCACTGCGCTACCGCACAGGCAACGTGTCATCGGTACCAGGCGTTCGCGCTCGACAATATCCGGGTCCAGGCCAAAACTAGCGACTAAGCGCATCTGATTATCACTGGTAACCAAGCGGACCGTTGCTGCCACCGCCCCAACCAATTCGGTAAGTGTGCGCAAAAAGCGGGTCAACAGATCATCCATATCGCGCGCACTATTAATGCTTGAGGCAATATCGTAGAGAACTTGAAGGGAATGGGTTTTCTGAGCCAGACGTTCGGTTTGGTGACGGACCTGATTATCCATGTCTCGGGTCAGGACCTGCAGGTCTGATCCCAACGCATTAATATCTCTGGCGAGTTCAGCAAAGTCTCCGCGTGCGGGGGCGGGGATACGTGCAGAAAGGTTACCACCGCGCATCCGGCTTGCCCAATTACGCAAGTGAGCGAGTGGTTCCAAAAGTTGGTGATTGACCCGCATTACAATCACCACGGTGGCCATAGCTCCAAGTAGCAATAACATTACCTGAGCCATAAACAGCAGTGAGGATTGGGTACGCACCGCCTCCGTCGCTTCCTCGCTAATCGAATCTGTCTCCCGTACCAGGACATGGGCGGTTTTGCGCACCTCAAGCCAGATCTGCGGGGTTGTTTCACCAAATAAAGACTGCAAGCTGGGACGGTATCGGGTCTGCCAATGTTCGGTAAGATTGAGTAGGGCACTCTGGGCCGGCGAAGAACGCCAAGGGACCTCGGTCTCATTGATGGTGACTGGCATCCGTAATTCGACCATAAGCCGACGGAGTCGGCTGTCGAATTCGTCTAGGACCGTTCGTAAACGGTGCATATCGGTGGGAGGAGCAGCAAGATCAAGGATATAACGTGATTGACGCTGGAGATCGCCAACGCCCTCAAAGAGGGAGGAGTGATAGACCGTCTGTTGCATGATTAGCAACCCGACGAACCCCACCATAAGCAAAATAATGCCAAGTGCCGCCAATGGTTGCATCAGGGCGCGGTTGGCGCTACCGCGTCTTCCCTTGCGTCGCCATCCATGGGCTGGGGGGGCCATCCATAAGGCAAGCGAACGGATACTCTTGGGGTTGGGATCTGGTTTCACGTTCGGTTGTTTATTTGCTGGTTTGTCTGTTTTTCAATCTGCTCCCAGCGATTAAACCGGGAGATTTGATAAATTTCTGAGGAGCCTATCCCTCTCCTCCACCTTCCGATGTGGATGGAGCGATGGGCTGCCCTAAAAGCGCAATTTCTCGCTGGAACAATTCTGCATCGCCTAGGTTGAGTTCCACCAAACGTCGTAGGTGGGTAATGCTATCAAGATCGAGTGCCCGACAGCGGAGACCAACATTCTTCTCATGCACGTAGGCTACCTCGGTATCCATCGAGATGATGGTATCAACCTCGTCCAGGAGCAATTCCAGCTTGACCCTCTCTCCACGGTTTAGAATTCCGCATGTCTTTTCTGTGGGTAGAGGGGAATCAACCTCTGACAGTTCTATCAAGGCTCCTTGCAGGCACAGGTCAAGCAAAATCACCTCAATTACCTGGTCCCTTCGAGTTATCTGCGCCCGAGTATCGAAGGGTACCCGAGTGAAGCGACGCCGTTCTGATGCACTGCTCGTTTCTTTCATCAAAATCTCCGGGAAACCCCTGCCATCAAGTAGGCAGGTGAGAGGAAGAATATGCCGATTTTTCCCGGCGCACTGTCCTAGAAAACTAAGCATCAGTTCCGCAGGGGTAACCTCCCAGAGGGAGGGGAAAACGGTTAGGTCAGTCCGGTGTAGCCTGAGATACATCAGCCATTTTTGTTTGTTTTTCAAAAGGATATGTTATGGCAGTTGGTGCCTCGCTACGGAATCCTACCGAAGTGGATGTCAGGAGAAATCCTTGTTGGAACGGTCCAACCTCTGGTTGGACATTATGACAGCCACTAGAACAAACCGCGAGGGGAGTTCCAATCTGCCAGTCTTAGGCGAAGAGAGTGCGGGATGCACGATATGGTAAACACTTGTAAGTCATCACACCACCTTCCATGGATTGAAATTAGCAGCCAAATTTATAAGACGGCTACTATTTGTCACAACGCTGCTCCATCGATATGGTCAGAAATCGTCGGGGAGCTGGCCACCATTCCGACAGAGAGTGTCGGAATTCAGGCATCATCGGTGGTACACCTGCGTGTAACCATTCACCTCCTCCCAACGGGAGGGTGGGTGAACGGTTATTCCTGCGTTCTTCCTCATGGTCGAATTAAGCCATAGGTAATCACTTGAGTTATTTATGGGCCTTTCCTTTTCTGCTTTTTTCTTTCGCCGCAGAAAGCGACTGCTGTTGGCATGAAATCGATCTTGCGATCGTCCAAATTTACCGCAACGACCTTGACTCGGAGTGGGTCACCTAAACGGAAAATATGCCGAGTGTGTTCGCCGGTAAGACGATGATGGATCGGATCGAAATGATAATAATCGTTGGAAAGACTGGTAATGTGGACCAATCCTTCTACGTGGATATCCTTGAGTTCTACAAATAATCCAAAAGCGGTTACGCTACTTACCACCCCATCAAATTCTTCTCCGACCTTGTCTTGCATATATTCGCACTTGAGCCAACTGACTACATCCCAGGTGGCGTCATCGGCGCGTCGTTCCGTCATCGAGCAGTGCTCACCGAAACGCTCCATATCGATACCGCTGTAACAGAACTCGCGTGGTAGTTTACCTGCCAAGACGTGACGAATCGCTCGATGAACCAGTAAATCGGGATAACGGCGAATCGGTGAAGTGAAATGGGTATAGGCGTTGAAGGCAAGCCCAAAGTGGCCTTTATTCTCTGGGCTATAGACGGCTTGGCTAAGGCTGCGCAACAAGACAGTCTGAATTAGATGAGCGTCGAGACGTCCCGCTACCTGCTCAAGGACATTAGCGAAATCCTTGGGTTGGGGTTCATCCTCACCTCCCAATGTTAGTCCCAGCGCATTCAGGAATTGGTGTACCTTGTCGAGTTTGACCGGGTCTGGCCCTTCGTGGATGCGATAGAGAAGTGGAATACGGTAAGAGGTCAAGAATTCTGCTGCGGCCACGTTGGCCGTAATCATGCACTCTTCAATAATGCGGTGGGCGTCATTGCGGATTACCGGTACAATACGCTCAATCTTGCGATGCTCTCCAAAGACAATACGTGTCTCGAGCGTGTCGAAATCGATAGCTCCGCGTCCATCACGGCGTTTGCGTAGAACTTTGTAGAGGGCATGTAAATGGAAAAGATGAGGGACGAGAGTGGAATATCGTTGACGCAACGGGGCATCGCCATCGAGGATCGCCGCTACTGTCGTATAGGTCAGTCGTGCCGCAGAGCGCATTACCGCTGGGAAGAATCGAAAGGCACGTACTTTGCCGCGTGAACCGATATGCAGCTCGCAGGTCATGCACAATCGATCCACCTCCGGATTGAGTGAGCATAAACCGTTGGAGAGAACCTCAGGGAGCATGGGAATGGCTCGCTCCGGGAAGTAGACTGAATTGCCGCGATTCAAAGCCTCCCGGTCAAGGGCGCTATCGGGGGTCACGTAGGTCGAGACATCGGCAATGGCCACGAGGAGTCGCCATCCCTTTCCCTCGGGTTCGCAATAGACTGCATCATCGAAGTCCCGTGCATCCTCACCGTCAATGGTGACCAGAGGCAGTGTGCGCAGATCTTCACGACCACGAGAAGCCTCTGCTGAAACCTCAAAGGGAAAAGCTGCTGCCTCTTGTTCTACCTCCGGCGACCAGGTGTCCGGTAGCTCGAAGGCGCGGATGGCGATATCAATTTCCATTCCCGGCGCAAGATGTTCGCCCAATATCTCTACCACTTTACCAATGGGTTGGCGGTAGCTAGTGGGTTGCTCCAGGATTTCGACCATGACGATCTGGCCCGACTGAGCCTCACCGCGATGCTCGATAGGTATCAAAATATCGCGGTGGAGTCGCTTTTCGTTGGGGACCACGAAAGCAATGTTGCGCTCTATCAGGAAACGTCCCACGGCCTTGTGGACCGCGCGCTCCAGTACCTCTACTACCGCGCCCTCGCGTCGTCCGCGTTGGTCCACCCCGACGACCTGGGCCATGATCCGGTCTCCGTGCATCAGGGAGGCCATCTGGCGGGCGTGGAGGAAAAGATCTAGTCCCCCGTTGTCGGGGATGAGAAATCCATAGCCATCGCGGTGGGCAGTCACTCGCCCTTTGACGAGGTCCATCCTCTTGGGTAGGCCGTAACCCTCGCGACGGTTGCACACCACTTGGCCGTCGCGCTCCATGGCCCGTAGTCGTCGGCGCAGGGCCTCCTGGTCTTGGTCGCTCGACAGCCCGAGTTCTTCGGCCAGGGTGGATTCCGTCAGAGGTAGTTGGCGCTCCGCCAAGTGGGTAAGGATGAACTCTCGGCTGGGGATGGGGTGTTCGTATTGCCGCGCTTCCCGTGTGGCAAAGGGGTCCGATTTTAGTTTTGACATCGTTGACAACACCAATCCTGCTGGATAGAGTGCGCACTGTACTGGTGGTGCGCGGTTGTGACAAGCCGAGGTGGCGGAATTGGTAGACGCGCTAGATTCAGGTTCTAGTGGGGGTAACTTCGTGGAGGTTCAAGTCCTCTCCTC
Source organism: Gammaproteobacteria bacterium (assembly GCA_963575655.1). Classification (NCBI taxonomy): domain Bacteria; kingdom Pseudomonadati; phylum Pseudomonadota; class Gammaproteobacteria; species Gammaproteobacteria bacterium. The sequence goes on from CAUYTY010000011.1 coordinate 55,777, forward strand.
GGCACCAATTATTCATTGAAGATTTAAGTTGAAGATGATAGCGGGTATCCGCGATACTTGTACATCTCCCGCATATAAACACCAAAAAAAACGGCGGTCCGTCTATTAACGACGGACCGCCGTTTTTTTTGGCGCATAATAGTGTCGAGCACGCCCCTTTACTGTTCTTGCAACGATGGGAGAGGGGGCTTCTTTTTCGAAACATTGCCCAGTATCGTACAGAGGTCAATGATGGTAACCATCGCTGAATCGGATCTTACCGCCTTTCAGGGCAACCCTACAGAGAAATGGACGACAGAGCGGGTGGTATCCATTCATCACTGGACATCGACGTTGCTATCCTTCCGCATTACGCGCGTGCCCAATTTCCGTTTTACGCCGGGGCATTATGCGCGGTTGGGGTTGGTGATCGACAACGAATTAGTTTGGCGTCCTTATTCGCTAGTGTCGGCGAGCGATGATGACCACCTCGAATTCGTTTCTGTATTAGTCCCGGGAGGCGTTTTCTCGACCAAACTTGAAAAACTGTGCGTTGGAGATGAGATTAAAGTTGATAAATCTTGCTATGGTTTTCTCACTGTCGATCAATTAGCGACCGGGAAGGATCTATGGTTGCTGGCGAGCGGAACCGGTATTGGACCGTTTGTCTCGATCCTGCGCAGTCCAGCATTGTGGCAGGCGTTTGAACATCTTATTGTGGTCCACAGTGTGCGTTATTCCGTTGAACTCACCTACCGCGACGAAATCGCTGCTATTCCCAATGAGATAGCATTTGCTGGAGCTAGGGCACGACTGTGTTATCTTCCCGTCATTACCCGTGAACCCGGTGCCAGCGAACTTACTGAGCACATTCCCCTGCTTCTCATGGATGGTCGATTGGAACAGGCGGCCGCCGTATCGCTCAGTGTCGCTACCTCGCGACTTATGGTCTGCGGTAATCCGCAAATGACGCATGAATTACGACAGTTACTAAGTTCGCGGGGATTTGTAACCAGTCGTCGTGGGATACCCGGACAGATGGCCTTCGAGAAATACTGGTAGCGGATCTGCCTAACTGCGATTAATCGTGGACGTTCCCTTCGCATAACATTGGGATATTGGTTCAAAGGAGATTAGTCAAACGACTTGATATTGCTTTTAATCGCTCTTGGATACTGATGTTGGTATTTTCAATGGACATAAAATCTTCAATTCCTTCATTAATAATCTTCAGCAAAAATTCTTCCTGAGTATCGGTCAGTCCCATGGAGATGAGTGCGGTATTGATTGTGGCATTCAATTCGGAGATGGCTACATAGGTCATAATGTGTTGCCGTTGTTGTTTCTTCTCAATCTCAGAGAAGATCTCGGCGATTTGCCTAATTACGCTGCGGATGGCCTCGGTTCTGGCTAATGCCATCACCCCGATCTCTACCGTTCCGCATAAAATTTCGAGATGCTCGGACAGCCGACGGCAACGATCTGGATCGTTTTTGGGCATATTGTTAATCAACAACGAGACACTTGGATATGCAATCGAGAGGCGTGACTTATATTGCAGGACGCGATCCATGGATGCCAATAAGCCGATAACAGATAATTCAAGGGGGGTGCTTTCTGCCCGGTTGCTGCGAGTAATCTGTTGATCTAAAACACGAAGCTGAACTGTGCCGGTTACCCCATAGTCTGAGATCGCATGTAGCATCGCGTCGGTAAAAGAGGATAGGTCGTTGCACCCTTGAAGAGACCGCAGGCATTTTGTCAGGATCCCCATTTCCCCCAGCGATGTTTCTGCGGTAATCGCAGTTTGGCTGGCATCTTGGGCCAATATTCTGAGCGTACTGTGGTCCCAGTATAATTGAAGAAGGTGGGCAACCTTGGCTCGAAGTTCTGCGGCGATAAAAGGTTTCGTAATATAATCAGCACCGCCTGCCTCGTAACCTTTGATCCGATCTTCAGAGCTATCGCGTCCCGAAACAAAGATCACAGGAATTTCGGCGGTACTTTCCTGGGTCTTGATCATCCTACAAATTTCATAACCATCCAAATTTGGTAATTGAACATCGAGCAATATCAGATGATGGGGGCGCGCTGCAAGTGCGGCAATGCAATCATGACCACTGCTCGCGACAGTAACCTGGTAGTCACAGGTAAGTTCCTCGGCAATCAGTTCTTGCATGATGGGTTCGTCTTCAACAACAAGAACTAGTGGTTTACTCATATCCACCATTCTCATTTTGATCTCCCAAATAATAAACTTTAGGTGTCGGTAGCGATCTTCAAGCTTTGGCTATCGTTTCGTCAGCAGCCACGTCCCTGCGCAATTATCCTTCCCCACGCTAGCATCATGACCATCAAGTTAGAGTTTCTCAAAGGCCTGTTTCTATGTAAGGTAAGTCTTGCCCCATCCTCGGCTTAATTATCAGTGGTGACAACTTGATCTAGGAACCATTGGCGGTTGTTTGCAGGGGACAATTGTTGATAACAATAGACATTATCGGAAACCCAAAACCTCACCCCCCGCCCCCCTCTCCTTAACAGGAGAGGGGGAGATTTTTTGCCTGTTCCGTTCAGGAGTTAAGCATAACAACGGAATAATTCTCCCCCTCTCCTGTTAAGGAGAGGGGGGCGGGGGGTGAGGTTTCCGATAATGTCTAATATGTCCTGCGCACATTAATCCTGACGCAGCGCCCACATTCAAGGTTCGTTGTGAGCGGTGAGGTGATAGCGGGAAATAGACTTATCTTCTGGCGGGGTGCGGGTAGAGGCGAGAATCTTTTATCTAAGACTTTGAGTTTGTCAGTAGTTACTGCTCCAAAGAGGCGCACCCAAAACCAGGAATCCTTCGGCCTTAGTCGCAGAATTCCTGGCAATTTATGAACGAACGCTATAGCTATTTCCAGCCGGCTTCTTTATCGCATGCTTCCCGCTCAGCGACGTGTTTCTTTTCCCATTGGGTGATGGACTGGTTTTCATTGTCGTCCATTTTATTATTCATGCAGGTACAATAGGTTTTGACGACTTCCGCAGAGACATTGGCGCCAACATTGTCGGCGATGCACTGGTTAATCCATTTGGCATCGTCGCTACCTGCATAGGCGGCACTGTTTGCTATCACGGTAGCGGCTAGGAATAGGGTGCGGACAGAAAGTTTCATCTTCATCTCCAGATAATTTCGTGAAGTGAGCAGTTGCGTTAGAGCGACAACCCAGATGTCTATGGTTCTCGCTGGGTCGCCAAGGTAACATTCAAAAAGATTACTGTCAAGATTTAGTGGTAGATCAAATGATCACCGCTAGACTCTTGGCGTTGGCGTTGCGATACAATATTTCACATTTATTCGAAGATGTTAAATCTCGTTGCGGGTTGTGGCAACGACCAAAATGTTTGTGGGGGAGGCGTAATCTCTGTCCATTGATAGCTATCTAATCAATTTGTTAGAAAAGAGGACGACACACCGTCGAATCGTTTTTTGCTCGACGTTTCATTATAAAATATTGATTAATATATAGAATATGCTGTGGCGTGGGCTACCCCTTCCGTGAAGTGGTGCGACGCTGAAAAATTATCGCCAATAGTATGGCCCCACCAAGCAATGAGAGTACTAGCAATGCCACCTGAGTGGAAAAGCCGAACACTAAGGTTTCATACCAAACACACGCGGCGGTAAACAATGCGCCACTGAACCAACTTAAGACCGTCTTTACTCGTTGTACAAAAATAGACTTTATATTGTCTTTATAGAAACCGTTATAGTTATATTTTCTCTCCCTTTTCATGTAATCCAAAAACTCTTCAGGTGTATTAAAAATGATATCGTCATCAAGATCGGTATTTAGACAGCTATCCTGCAAATATTCTCTGCAAACCTGTGGTCTTTTCTCATAAATGCTGCAAAGCCCGTCTTTTAATGCTTTACATGGAGTCCGGAATTCAACAAACCAAACGTTATCGTCATCGATCCATATAGAAACATTTTCGTGAAGCAAAAACCAGATAATATAATCGCAATCCTCGTCGTTCTCGGGAGCATCAACTTCATGATTTATATGCATGCAGCATTTTGCGCAATCATGGCAAAGCATTCTGTTTCTTTCTGGGTCGTCAACCACCAGTCTTCGTTTAATTTCTTTGCCAGGATAAGCAATGATTGGGAGGGTATCATCGATACGGTCGTCGGGGTATCTTTCATCGATGATTGCCATGGTGCTTCTCATTTTCAATTTCACTTACTCCCAAGATACGATGTTGTTCACTGCTCGAATCGGTGCGGAAGGTTTCCTATGGAGCCCTCCAATCGGGAACATCCCAGTATCGTGTTGGCGGTCGAGGCGTCTTTCTCTCTCATAGACGCAGGGCGATGTAACGGTGTGGGTTGTGGTGGTTAGGCCAATGCCATGTTGTGTCTACGAAGATTATGCCTATGTTACCGTGATAAAAAACGCAAACCAAGCATTAAACAGTATAACAATAATCCAAGTTGCTACCTATAAGCTGTTCAGTTGTCATGCCGGCAATCCCTACCGGAATGATGGCTAGTTCCCGAGAGGTTTCCGATAGTGTCTAACACCTAATTGGGGGATTCGTGCCACATACTGTTATTCCTAATAACCCTGGCCCAGTGCGCGGGAACAGAAAGAACAAAATACTCAGGAATCGGTTAGATGAATATTCCAGCAGCACTTGATCCGATCACTTTTCCCCTTCATGGTAATCGACTGATTGAAGCCAGTGCCGGTACTGGTAAAACCTGGACCATTGCTGCTCTATATGTGCGGCTGGTGCTGGGGCATGGTGATAGTCAGACGGGTTTTGGACGCTCTCTACTACCTACCGAAATTCTCGTGGTAACTTTTACTGAAGCAGCCACCAAGGAATTACGTGAACGTATCCGTGGGCGTCTGACCGAGGCCTCTCGTTGTTTCCGACGCTTGGCAGCGGGTGATTATTTTGGGGAAGAGTCGGCCTATATTTCCAAACTCACAGAAAGCGACCCATTTCTTGCGAAGCTTACCACGCATTACAACGCAGGAGAACGTGCCAGTTGTGCCCGCCGTTTGGAAATTGCCGCCGAGTGGATGGACGAAGCCGCTATCTATACCATCCATGGTTGGTGCAATCGCATGTTGCGTCAACATGCCTTCGATAGTGGGAGTTTGTTTCAGTTGGAGGTTTCTGAGGGCGATAGCAAACTCTTGGATGAGGTGGTTCGCGATTATTGGCGAAAGTTTTTTTATCCGCTAGATGAAGAGGCAATTCTCGCACTAGGTACCTTTGTGGATTCGCCCGACACCCTGGCGAGGCAGTTACGAGAATTGTTCCAAGGATTTGACATCCCCCAAGATCCAAAGGCTGATTCAGACGTTACCTCAACCCTTGTGGAAATCGAGCCCCGTGCCTTATTGGAAAACTTCTGTCAGTGGGAGATTCACCATCGGAAACTGGAACAACAGGCGCGTCGTAGTTGGGCGGAGGATCGTGGCAAAATCGAGGAAAAACTACGAGAAACCTCGACTAAAGGCTGGCTGAACGCTACGAACTATCCGAAGGCGAGTTTTGAGGCGCGTTTACAGTCGCTCGCTGATTGGGCAGAGCGGGGCATCCCGCCCCGTGATAAAAAATGGTTGGAAGGTTTCGGGCAATCTCATTTCAAGATGACTAAGGCCCACCAGGACAAAGCGCCACAGCATCGGGCATTCGTTTACCTCGACGAACTAAACCGCCACGCAACATCAAAACCAGATTTCAGTCGTGAATTATTATTTCATGCGGCAGGGTGGGTGAGAGATCGTTACAACCAAGAAAAGCAACGACGCGCCCAATTAGATTTTGACGATCTATTGACCCACCTGGATCGTGCGCTCCAACCTCCAAGCGGGGATCGGTTGGCGGAGGTAATCCGTCACCAGTATCCTGTTGCCTTGATTGATGAATTTCAAGATACCGACCCGGTTCAATACCGAATCTTTGCAAACGTCTACTCAGTGAATGAAAATCGTGAGGATTTAGGTCTGTTTATGATTGGTGATCCTAAGCAGGCCATCTATTCTTTCCGTGGTGCGGATATTTATACCTATCTGAAGGCACGCGTCACCACGCAGGGGCGACATTACACCTTGGATTGTAATTATCGTTCAACTGTGCCTTTAGTTGGAGCCTTGAATCGGGTGTTTGAATATTCTGAAAGGCACGTGGAAGGGGCGTTTCGTTTCAGAAATGTAGAGGGAGAGAACCCTATACCATTCCTGCCAGTAGCGGCTCGTGGTCGTGCGGAGCAGTTGTGGATCGAGGGGCAATCAGTGGCGGCGCTGACTTTTTGGTGCCTGGCAGGAGAAGAGGGTAAGGCACTCGCTTTGACGGAATACCGTGAGGCCATGGCAGAATCTACCGCAGCTGAGATAGTTCGGTTGTTGAATCTAGGCTTGGAAGGGAAGGCAGGTTTTCTTCGCGCGCATGACCTTGTCCCCCTTTGTGCGGCCGATATCGCCATCTTGGTACGGGATCGTCACGAGGCGAGTGCGATTCGTCAGGCCCTAGCAGTGCGACAGGTGCGTAGTGTTTATCTCTCCGATCGCGATTCAGTATTCGATAGCGATGAAGCGTCTGATCTCCTTTTTTGGCTCAAGGCGTGCGCTGAACCGGAGCAAGAACGTGGTGTTCGAGCCGCTTTGGGGTCAGCCACGTTAGACCTCGACTATGAGACATTAGAGATCCTCAATCAGAATGAATTGCGCTGGGAGGCCGAAATAGAACGTTTTCGCGGCTATCGTGGGATCTGGCGCAATCAGGGTGTATTACCAATGCTGCACCGGCTCTTGGCGGACTTCAGTCTACCCGCACGGTTACTGAGAAAAACCGGAGGTGAGCGTGTCCTCACGAATTTATTGCATCTGAGTGAACTTCTGCAAGTTGCTGGGGTTGAATGGGATGGCGAATCCGCTTTAATTCGTTATCTGTCCGATGCCATCGTAAATGGTAATCGCGAGGTTCGGGAAAATATTCTACGATTGGAGAGTGACGCGGAATTGGTTCAGGTGGTGACTATCCATAAATCCAAGGGGTTGGAATATCCTTTGGTGTTTTTGCCTTTCATCTGTTCATTTAAGGAGGTTAGCGCCACGAGTCAGGGATGGTATCGCTACCACACCCCTAATGGAGAACTACAAATTGATTTTGAAGGAAGGCCAGAAGCCAAGCAACGGGCTGATTTAGAGCGTATACAAGAAGATCTACGTTTATTTTATGTCGCTATCACCCGCGCCCGTCATGCCTGTTGGCTGGGGGTTGCACCGGTCAAATCGGGTAATGTCAAAGATTGCCAATTGAATAAAAGTGCGATGGGTTATCTGCTTGCAGGGGGAAAACCGATATCTGCCTTGGAATTGGGCAGTGTTTTGGCGGACATGAAAGGCGATAGTCCTTTCCTTGATATTGTCCCAGCGCCTAGTGCAGATAATCAGCAATATCTCCCGAATATTGTAGAGCCATTACTCGAAGAGGCCCGTGCTATTACGGGAAGGGTGGTAGAGCATTGGTGGATCGCAAGCTATAGTGCTCTGAAACTGGATGTAGAGGGAAAAGGCGAGGCGTCCCAGGTAATCTTTCAGGCAGATGCGCCAGATACTCCCCTTCAGGCCAATCTGGCGGAGACGGTCGATGAAGATGAATTACCAGAGGAGTCGTTTTCGGCGGCAACAGGTCTCCATCGTTTCCCTCATGGCCCGCGATCTGGTACTTTTTTGCATGGCCTATTGGAATGGGCAGCGGAAGAAGGTTTCGATCGTGTTGCAGAAGATTCGGAACTTCGCGAGGATGCTATTGCGCGTCGTTGTGAACGGCGCGGCTGGACCCATTGGATTCGATCTCTCAATGAATGGTTGGGTGGTTTATTGATTATGCCCATGGCCTTACCTTCGGGTCCAGTTGCCCTAGCGGATCTAGAAAAAGACAGTTATCAAAAGGAGCTAGAGTTCTGGTTTGCCGCCCACGAGGCCGATGCCTTGTTATTAGATAAACAAGTTACAGCGGGAACCATGGATGGCCTACCTCGCCCCCGATTACTCCCTAATCAGATAAACGGAATGATCAAAGGTTTCATCGATTTAGTATTTCTACATCGTGGTTGTTATTATGTGGTTGATTACAAGTCAAACTGGCTAGGTGAAAAGGGTATTGACTATACCCGGGAGGCGATGCGCGATGCAGTTCTGGAAAAACGTTATGATCTGCAATACACGCTCTATTTGTTAGCCTTGCACCGCCAACTCCAAGCTCGCTTACGTGAAACCTATGATTACGACACGCATATTGGCGGCGCGGTCTATATTTTTCTGCGCGGTATAGATGGGCCATATCAGGGGTTGCACCTGGAAAAACCACCACGGGCTTTGATCGAGGAGCTAGATAGAATATTCAGTGGTAAGAAAAACTGATTGAATCCTGACTTCAAGGTTGAATCCGCAAGTTAATTAGTGTCTGCTCGGAAACCATCTTGATTTTGCAACTTGGAGGGGGATACAGGATTTTAGTAATCGTCCAGATCTCCCTGGGGGCGCGGCCATCTTGACCGCATAAGAGCGGGCGAGACGCCCGTATTCCTGGGGGGTGCGTCGCTTTGCTCAATTCCCAGCTAATAGCAGGTAACCCTCCGGGTTGCAGAGTATAGCAAAGCCATTATAAAGTGATTAAACCCATGACATATTCAATTGATTTC
>CAUYTY010000012.1 GCA_963575655.1 Gammaproteobacteria bacterium
AGAGAACGCTGTACTACCGAGGAAGTCTTCGCAAATTATGCGTAATCATTTTATGGTGGCTTTGCTATATTTCTGAAGCCAAGCTTCGGAAACTCCTACTACTCTCGCAATCCCCGCCAGGGAAATTCGCTCCAACAAAAGATGATCAATTAATTCTTTTTTCTCATCAGAAATGGGTCCTTTTTCTGGGATTAACACAAATTGCCGACCACATTCATTACAGCGATACATCTGTTTGCCAGTTGCATTAAAACCATTTTTTACAACCATTTCAGATTTGCAATTTGGGCAGCACATAGAAAGCTCCTAATTTTGCATGAAAATACCGGAATGGAATGTTAACTCATCCTATAGATTGGGGCGCTACCCGGGTTTTTAGAAGCAGGTGTACTGCAATACCATATCTAATCCCTAAAGACGATTGCGTAGATCTCGACTCCGAAATCCCAATAGCCCCCCATCCAGCCCTCGAGTGAGGGCTAATACCTTGAAAATCTCTCCCATCTCTTGTGGTAAGGTAAGATACCGTATCTGATTGGTCAAAGATAATTGGGTCTTGGCATCGAGAGAATGTAACGAGGATAGTGCATCGCTAATCCCCGTATCAATTAGAAAGTAGGCCTGGGTGGTATAGCCCGCTACTTCCAATCCTGTCGCGAGTGCCGCCTCGGCTATGGCCGTAAAGTTTACGTGAGCTGTAATGTCTTGTAGACCGGGAAGAATTAAGGGGTTATCATGGCGGTGGTGATGATAATGGCAGGAGAGGGTCCCAGTATCGCGGTGTGGATGATAATACTCACGACCTGCATAACCATAATCTACCAACAACATCCCCCCCCGCCCTAATCGGCCCGCCAAGGTAGTTAACCAAGCGGGGGCTGCTAACGCTAATTCAGAAACATACTCGTCAACCTCTCCCAAGACCTTCCCATAACGGGCGTACCACGTATCCAAGGCCGAGGCCAAATGTCCCTCGGTTGGCATTGATCGCCACTCGAAACCGTTTTCGCCCCACCCCACCCGTTGCTCCATAATTCCTTGCCTCGTTAATGCGAAACGATGGACGGGTAGGGCATCTAAAAGTTCATTGGCGACGATAATTCCTTCCCATCCCGCTTTGGGTAGGTCGGTACACCATTCCACTCGATCCGCCCAGTGGGGGAGGCGTGCCGCCAGGGTTTCGGCTTGTCGGGCGCGTAGTTCGCCGGAAAGCTCTAGGATCAAATAACGATACGGCGGAACTCCCAGCTTTTCCAACGTCCCCAATAGCTCTGCCGCCAACGCCCCACTACCGGCGCCGACCTCTAGTACCTCGCCTTTTTCGAGTGGCGCCAACATCTCCGCTACTTGTTGCGCTAGACAGCGACCAAAAAGTGGCGAAATCTCGGGAGCGGTAACAAAATCTCCTGCCTTCCCGAGTTTATGTAACCCTCCGGTGTAATAACCAATGTCGGGGGCATAGAGGGTGGTATCCATATAATCGGCAAGAGAAATGGTTCCGCCAGCGTTGGTTATACGCTCGCGGAGAAGTGTAACCATTTCTTCTACCCGTACTGACGCCTCCAAAGTAAGCGCTGGCAAACCTTCGGGAATAGATAGCGGAGAGCGCGAGGACATGGTTTTATAATCGATCCTGTGGCTATTATGCTAATTTGCGTTCCCAGGGACAGAAACTATTCACGGAAATCCAGTCAATAGTTCGACGCTGAAGAGTTAATGGGTGAGTAGTTGCGATACGCCCGTCGTAACGAGCAATATATGAAATTACTCCCGCGTGGGAACCTCCAATTCCTCTACCTCTGCGATTCGGGCACGGGCCTGAAGCCATCGTACTCCAAACAGATCCACAATCCCCACCCATAAACGGTTGTTTAGACCGTATTTAGAGGCGCCACGGGTGCGTGGTCGATGATTTACTGGCACGGATTGCACCCGTCCACCGGCTCGTAGAAATAACGCGGGGAGAAAGCGGTGCATGTGGTCAAAATAGGGCAATTCTAGAAACACCGTTCGCGAAAAGACCTTAAGTCCGCAACCCGTATCGGGGGTGTAATCTTTTAACAGGCGTCCGCGCACGGTATTGGCGACCCGAGACGATAGGCGTCGAAACCAGGTATCGTGACGGTGTGCCCGCCAACCAGCGACTAGCAGTGGTCCAATGCCGTAGTCGGCGCGGGTGACGGTGAGGAGGGCGGGGATATCCGCAGGGTCGTTTTGGCCATCACCGTCTAGGGTGGCAACATAGCGACCCCGAGCGGCACGAATACCACTCACCAAGGCAGTGCTTTGACCACAGCTACTACGGTGATGTAGTACCCGCAGTCGTGGACGGTTGCGAGCGCTCTCCGCCAGGCGGAGCGGTGTGGTGTCGTTGCTACCGTCGTCCACGTAGATCACCTCGAAATCCGCCACCCCTTCCAGGGCGGTGTGAATTTCGTCAATCAGGGATACGATGTTGCCCTCCTCGTTGTGTACCGGAACGACGACCGAGACTTCCGGGGCGGACGACCTTGAGGCGGGGAATAAAGGGGATGTATGTTGTGGCATACCGGGCAGTGGCGTGAAACAAGGTGGGATACACGAGAAAAGACCGGTGCAGAATACCCGAAATTCTTCAACCACCCCACCCCATCGTTCCATCTTAAGTCGTTCAGAAATGATAATACCACACACAAAAAGGGTGGCCAATGATGTGAGCGAATAAACGTGGATACTGCACATATTACCGTTGGCGTTGTCTTGGTCTGGATGAATGCCAGTGACTCAAGTTGCTGTCTATAACCCGTTAGGTCGTCATTCCGGTAGAGATTGCCGAAATTCAGGATGCAGGATGCAGGAATGTCCATCATTTATTCCTTTCGCTGAGAGGGTGGGATAAATGATTACCCTTCAATACGGCATCAATAATTATTGTCTGAATGATTTGTGTTTCGCAGCTTGCCAATGTTTCAGCGCGAATATTTTTCGTTCACAGAGAGGCGTATGAATAATCAATTTTTGTATCCCTCTTGACAATCCCCTCCATGGAGATGATATCTTGAGGTACGCGCTTATCTATGATCGGATATTTTTATCCGTTATTCATAGTTGTACCCTAGAAACAATGTAGCTGCACTCATAGCGGAGAAGGAAATTTGTCATGCTGCAACAGAAAACAGTAATAAGACTAGCTGCTATTGTCATTGTTTTGTCAATCTTGGCTTGTAGTGTTATTCCTGCCTCTGCCCCATCGGGGTGGAGCAATTGGGAGGATATTGGCGGGCAGATCAAGGATGCCCCAGCAGTATCGTCGTGGAGCCCTCATCGGCTTGATGTATTTGCACGTGGCCAAGACGATGCGCTCTGGCATACATATTGGGATGGAACTGCTTGGCATGACTATGAAAGTCTCGGCGGCAAGATTACCTCTGGTCCAGCAGCGGTTTCTTGGGGCGGGGGACGTATTGACATCGTTGCGCGTAGCCAAGAGGGTCATGTATTACATACCTGGTGGGAAAATGGATGGGGCACGTGGGAAGACCTCGGCGGAGAAATAAAGGACGCCCCCGCGATTTCCTCGTGGGGAGAGAATCGATTGGATGTCTTTGCTCGTGGTGTCGATGACGCGCTCTGGCACAAATATTGGGATGTCTCAACCTGGAGTGACTGGGAGAATCTTGGTGGGTCGATTACTTCTGGACCAGCCGCGACCTCGTGGGGTCCAAACCGTATTGATGTGTTCGCCCGTGGCGCAGAGGGTCACGTTTGGCATAACTGGTGGAGCGACGCATGGGGTTCTTGGGAGGATTTAGGGGGACAAATCAAAGATTCACCTGGGGTCGCCGCGTGGGAAGCCAACCGTCTTGATTTGTTCGTGCGTAATGAAGACGATGGCATGTGGCATAAATATTGGGATAGCGCTACCTGGAGCGATTTTGAAGGTCTCGGTGGTTCGATTACCTCCGGGCCAGGCGCGGTTTCATGGGGACCAGGGCGTATTGATATGTTTGCACGTGGTCAAGATACTCATGTGTGGCACAAGTGGTGGAGTCAATGATCCACTGAAGATTAAAATAACCGAATAATTAGTACCTGATCGAAAATCCCGATTTTGTGTTTTGCAGCCTAGAGGGTTGCCAGTCATTTTTCGTTCCCACGCTGAGGCGTGGAAACGAGATGACTTGGGTTAGTTAGCAATCCTCCGGGTTGCAAAATACAAAATCGGAGTTTTCGTCCAGATACTAGGTAGCAACTTGAGTTACGTTACATACCCCAAACCAGCAATATATCTACCGGAAAATTTCCTGTGGCAGCGTCGCCGTTGATCGCAGTGAGTCAAGAGGCGGTGGTAACCGCCACCATCGAAATGCTTCCTACAATATCGTTGAGCGAAAAGATAGCTCTTGCCTGCGAGGCATTTGCGCTGTGGTTTCTATTGGGCGCGTCGCTTGGTTTGGGGGCGTGGGAGCATTGCTCACAGTCGCTCGGATTCAATCTTAATTCCTTCATTCACAACAACGAAATTCCGCCAGCTCGACGCTTTGGGCTGGTGTTCATAATGATGGTTGGAGGTCTCTTCGCCACCAGTATTGGCGCACTGGCATATTGGATCGCTGAAGGCGGTAATCTGTTAAAGATGAAACGGGCCGCGCTCCGCCTGGCGCCACTGTCCTGTGCTGGTTTTCTACCACTGATCCTAAATTGGTCGTATTGGCCTAATCGAGAGCTGGTGGCCCTTAGTTTAATCTCGATATGCGGAATTATTGTCGAATTCTCAACGCGCCGCAGTTTGGCGGTAGGCCCGGCAATTCTTACCGAAGATATGCGAGACTCTTTCGAGAGATTGCGCCGCAAGTTCTCAAAAAGATATTTGGTTAATATCATTACCTACGGCTCAGTTTTGGCGGGTATTGTAGGATACGCGGTGGTGTTCTCAATCTTCACAGTGCGAAATCACTATCGTTTGGCAACATCTGATTTCGACCTGGCAATTGAGAATAATCTCATTTGGAATGCGATTCATTGGGGGCCGTTGTTCAAATCTTCCCCGCTCGGGGGGCCAGACGCCGTTCACACCGGATTTCATCAAACTTTCTTCGCCTATGTGATCGGGATTCCCTATCGATTCTACCCGCAACCGCAATTTCTCCTAGTTTTTCAGTCAATAGTGATCGCGTTTGCTGCGGCGCCACTCTTTGTTTGGGCCAAGGGCAAGGTTGGTCCATGGTTGGCAACTATTTTGGCGCTGGCATATTTGTTCTATCCCCCGGTACATGGCGCCAATCTATATGACTTTCACTATCAGCCGTTGGGGCACTTCTTTGTCTGGTGCGCACTCATTTTCTTCGAACGCGGAAAATTTGGTTGGGCGGCGTTTCTGACGCTCATTGCGTTTTCGTTGCGCGAGGATATGCCGCTAATGATGACGGTGATTGCTGCGTATCTGTTGTTTTCTCGGCAACGCTCAATCGCCGGTCTCATTTTGGGACTGGTATCGATGACGGTCTTTGTGGTGCAGAAAGGGATTATTATGCCCCAATTTCTAGGGGGCGAGGAGTCATATATCGTTCAATATGTGCAGATGGTAGCACCAGGGGAACACGGTTTTTCTAGCGTAATAAAAACGCTCATTACTAATCCTGGCTTTACGCTGGAGAAACTTCTGGAGGGGGATAAGGGGATTTTTGCGCTTCTGGTGTTTATTCCGTTACGGAGCCCGATGGGATTTTTATTCAGCCTGCCGGTATTTTTCTTTAATTTTCTTTCGACCGCCTATTGGCCGCTAACGCAGATTTCTTTCCAGTATACGGCGTATGCGTCGATGTTTGTGTTCTTGAGTATCGGCCATACTTGGTGGAAGACGAGCGACCCAATTCTTCGGCGCAGTATGGCGGCCGGTCTCTGTGTGGCGATGGTGGGGGCGACGGCTATTTTTGGCGGTCTCTTTCAGCAGAACACTGCCCGTGGTGCGTGGGAACTCGAACACTTCACCCTGACGGAAAACGACCGGCAGCGGCATAACGATTTCTATGCGCTCCTTGAGCAGATTCCCCCGCTGGCGCCAGTAGCAGGTGCTACGCAACTTGCGCCACATCTATCGTCGCGCCCCAATTGCTATACGTTGCGAAATTTTGTAGAGAACACTGAATACATCGTATACGAAGCAGATCGTCTTGGGGAAAAAGAGAAAGACATCATTCTGAAATATATCGAGCGGGATGCCTTTGGTCTATTGGATCAACGAAATTCATTCTACCTTCTCAAGCGTGGCCACGACCCATCACGAAATGATGAAGTATTTGACAGTATACGTTAACTCAAATTTTTACCTAACCCAAGTTGCTACCTAGCGCGCTTTTCTCCCCTCGCCCTCCGGGAGAGGGGCTTTTTCGTTTCTCACCGCATAGGTAGCAACTTGGGTTACCTATAACCGGCCAGATACTTAATCCGCAACTTGATTCAACGTCGCCCCCCTTTTTTTGCGGCGACGTTGACATGGGTCGTGGCTTGGAGACGGATAAGCCTGTTGTCTGGGTACTCAAGGTCGGACATCAGGTGAATTCTCGAAGAAACGCGTGGGCGATGCCTCGTCGTTTTCGAAGGGGGGAGGTAGCTCCAACTGTACCGTTGATGCGGTATTTACCATCGATGTGGACGTGTCGGCCTCGACCATTCCTCGCATCTTTTGTCCCTCCATCTGGGAGAGGGGGGGCAGCACCAGTCCTGGGTCTTTGGGGCGATTCTCAGGGTGCATGGCCTCAATCTGACGGTCACGCATGTAGTTGTACTTGGAACCACTTACCAGAGCAGTAACGGCTGCATCGCGTAAAATGACTGGGTGCAGGAAAATCATCAGGTTACGCTTGTTGATGTTATTACTACTGGAGCGAAACAAACCTCCGATGAGTGGAATATCGCCCAGCAGCGGTACCTTGTTCTGGTTTTCTTGTACCTGGTCGTCGATGAGGCCACCCAATACCACCATCTGACCGTCATCGACCAATACCGTGGTCTTGATGGATCGCTTGCTGGTGACTACGTCCGAGGTGCTGATTCCCTGCGGTGGCGTGGTGAGTGCCGAGACCTCTTGCTGGATCTCTAGCTTGACCGAGCTACCTTCGTTAATTTGTGGTTTCACCTTGAGGGTGAGGCCCACGTCTTGGCGTTGGATGGTCTGGAAAGGGTTGCTGACGTAACCGCTGGTCCCAGAGGTTCCGAGGCCGAGGGAGTTAGCGACAGATCCAAGGGTGCTAGTGCTCCCAGAGGCACTACTACCATAGCCACCCAAACTGCTTCCCGTCATGGAATTGGAATAGGAGCCCGTGAGGAATGGAACGTTGGTACCGACTACGATCTCCGCTTCTTGGTTGTCCAGGGTGAGCAGATTGGGGGTGGACAGGATGTTCGTGGAGCCGTCTGAAGACAAAGCCCGGATCAGGGCCGCGAAACGAAAATTACCGCGAAAGTTTCCACCTATTAGGTTTAACCCAGATCCCAGGGCGCCACCGAGCGCCGCTGCCGCCGCATCCCCTCCCGCAGCCGCTCCAGAAAGAACATCGGCAAGCCCCGTGCCGCCACTGCCGGAACGCGGGAAATTGACGATGCCCACCGGCCCGCCGCCATTACCAATACCACCTTTCCCACTTGAGCCAATGCCATCGACGGCCCACTGGACCCCCAGTTCATTGGCGCGGGTTGCCGAGACCTCGGCGATGATGGCCTCCACTAATACTTGGGCACGCCGAATATCAAGCTGGTGGATTACCGACAGGATGGTGCGCATTTGGTCGGGAGGCGCGGTAATCACCAGGGCATTGGTGGCCTCGTCGGCCTCAATACTCACATCCTTGAAGGCGCCTCCTCCCGAGGAAGAAGGGCTGGAGGGAGGCGGCGGCGCCCCTTGACCCGATGAACTCCCCCCGCTACCAGAACGACGCAAAGATGAGCTGTCAGTACCTTTGCTTACTCCGGTGAGAACACCTACCAAATCCTTGGCCTGGGCATAGTGCAGGTAGATCACTACGGTGTTTCCGCCGGTATTCTCCAAAGGGGTATCCAAGTGGGAGATGATCGCCCGCAGGCGTAGCCGGTCCTCTTTATCTCCGCCCAACAACACGGTATTGGTGCGTTCGTCAGCCACTAGGGTCATTCCGCCTCCCCCTGCACCTGCTCCCTCCTTGGTCTTTTCTTGCTGGGCCAAGCTCGTCACGACCCGTACCACCTCCGTTGCCGAGGCGTGGTGTAAGGGGATGATCTCGATCTCGTTACGGGAGGGTACGTCGATGCGGCGCAGGATCTCCATCATGCGCTGCACGTTGGCGGCACGATCAGAGAGGATGATCATGTTGTTTTGGGGATAGGCAGCCAGATGACCTTGTTGGGCTACTAAGGGGCGCAGGATGGGCACCAGTTGGGCGGCCTGGACATTCTTTACGTCAATCACGCGGGTGACCGTTTCATCTCCGTTGCCGGGGTGTTCCGAGGTCGAGAGGGTGATCGCGGACTGTTTTGCATTGGCATCGGGGACGATCTTTGTGATCTCTCCAGATGGTACCGCTGCAAAACCATGAACCTCCAATACGGATAGGAAGACTTGGTAAATGGCGTTTTTATCCAAGGGACGCGAAGAGACGATGGTCACCTTGCCTTTTACCCGTGGGTCTACGATGAAATTCTTACCGGTAATCTCCGCGACGGTGGCAATGACCGCCGAAAGATCAGCGTCCGCTAGGTTCAGGGTAACGCCACCGGTATTGTGGGGGGTACTACTGGGGGCCGCTCCTTGGGTGATAGCGACAGGAACAGCACTCAACGCTAGAGATAAGGCCAAGGTTAAGGGCAAGGCAATACGGGGCTGTAAGCGGGAAGGGCGAAGTCGGCCCATCTGTCGTGCTCTCCAAGGGGGACCCGGCCGTTACCGGGCGAAGCGCAAGGTAATGTTTTCGGTACGTCCCTGGCGTGATACCCCGAGGGTCAAGGTGGGGGCGTTGCGCAAGCCACGTAGTACCTCAACCGCTTTGAGGGGGTTGTCCAGAGGGATATCGTTGAGACTGGTTACCAGGTCATTGGGTTTTAGTCCATAGCGTTCCAACAAATCGCCACCTTCCTGGCCGGGGCGTAGCAGAAACCCCTCTAGCCGACCGGCTCGATAGACCGGCTGGGTCTGGATCAGGCTCAAAAGGCGAGCGGGATTCTCTAGAATTTGCTCGCGATAGCGACTCAAGACTTGAGCCGAGTCTTCCTCGACCGCTGGTTCCTCCGGGGCTTCGGTGGTACCCGTGGTGTCGGTGGTGTCAGTGTCAACCGCATCAGTGGCATCTACCGATTCATCGGCGGGAGCGGTATCGGTGGTGATATTAATACTTCCCGATCCTGGATTCTTGGGTAAACGTAAGGTTTCGAGGCGATGATTACGGGCGAGCAGCACTTGGTTGGGCTGGATCTCCTGAAGCACTGCCCCGCCTGGAAGTGGGTCACCTACCCGGAAGAAGTGGTCGCTTCCCCCTGCCTCGGCGATGATCGCTCCGCCATCTGGCGGAACTGCGGCGATGATGCCACGTAGGGTAAGTTTGAGCTGTGTCTCGGGTACTGCCGCTGGGGCCGCCGTAGGTATTAGCGCTGGGGCTGGACGAGTAGCATCCACCTTGCCAAAGAGGTGGGCGCGGGTAATGAGCCCAGTGTCTGGTCCCCGAGCCGCGGTGGACTGTGCGACTATCGAGCGAGGAGGGGGAGGAGGACTAACCGGTTCCGGCCACAAGCTCCAGGTCAGGTGGGCCAGGGTATGAGCCAAAACAAAGACCAAGACTACGGTGACCGACGCTGCCAACCGATCGAGGAGGTTGGTTGGGAAGCTTAAGGCGGCAAGTGTGTGCCAACCGGGGAGAGGCATGGATTAAATAGCCGATTTTCGAAGAAGGTAGTTTGACGAGAAAAGTGGAGCGACCATCACCAAATAAAGCACTAAAATCGTTCAGATCGCAAGGGAAATGTGGATTCGCTACCGCAAACCAGTGAAATTTCGCCCAATATCCACAATTACTAAGAGTATTCTGGTCGATGTGTTGGGAAAAATACGTACGCAAAAAATAAGAAAGAGTTGCAAAGGATATTGGATGGTGTTTGGAGCCTTCATAACTTTATCCGCTACTTACTACCAAACAGGTCCCCGCAGTTGCCATGGCATCAGGGATGGCGAGGATATCAGAAAAGAGGATGGCCGCACTCAGGGGGAAACGATTCGCCGGTTACAGGGTAACCTCACAGGTCAATTCTTGGGGGCGGTATAGGGTCATAAAGTCACTCGCCCGTTCCCTGACGCAGCGGTACTCAGGCAGGTAACGACCCGCCTGACGCATCATCCTCACCGGAGTGATATCCACGGGCTCGCGCCGCAAGGCCCCGTAGCAAACGATCTTTCGTGAGTCGTGACATGCGTTCGAGTGCCGGACTTGAGGGATGACATTGGCGGGGGTAGACCCATTAGACGGGGCATTTAGAGGATTTTCGGCTCCAAATTTTCGGTTTTTTTTTTTTTACTGGTCGTGAGAATTTGTTTTTTTTTTTGGAGTTTATTGGTATAAATTTTTCTAAATTCATACATCGTCTGGAGGGATGGGGGATTTTTTTCTTCTATGAATTTTAGCACGTGGTCGTTTGAAAAAGCAGGCACCCTGGGCGATCCTGTTTCCCCGCTCCACACTTTATTTTTTTGCCGCACGGGTTTAATCCTTTTC
>CAUYTY010000013.1 GCA_963575655.1 Gammaproteobacteria bacterium
TGAGGGGGACGATTGGATGCGATCCCGAGTTTTGAATAGGTGGCAACTTGGGTTATATAAGTCTCAAACGAGGTCACCACCTTTTGTGAATCGGGATCGACAGAGGAGAAGTCAAATCGTAAAACCAGATAGAGATGCTTTTCTTCGGTCGGGTGATGGTGAATCCAGGTGTCGTGGAAAAGTTCGTCAAACTGCGGCTCCCAACGCCGGTCGTAATAGCACTCCATTACTGATTGCAGCAATGACTTCCCGCATCAACGCGGCCGGATGAGGAATAGGAAATGTCCGGCTTGCTCAAGACGAGGCAGATAAGCGGTTTTATCGATGTAATACTCACCGCCTCGACGCAGTTTGACGAAATCCGCCACACCATAAGGGATACGCCAGGTAGGACGGTTCATAGCCAATTTCCCATTAGGATGAAAGACACCAAATAGTCATCGTCTTTGCAGTTTTGTCCGCCAAAGAAATCAGACTCAAAGCGGCAAGGCCGCAAGCACGTCGGCCGGGTCCAGCCCTTGGAGGCATTCCAGATGACCGTAGGGACAGGTACGCTTTAGACAGGGACTACACGACAAATTGGGATGCATAATGGTAGCGTGGGGAGTCAATGGCGGGGTATGGAGGGGATCGGAGGAACCGAATAGCGCCACCAGTGGACGGCCCAGAGCGGCGGCTACATGCATGAGGCCCGAGTCGTTGGTAACCACCACGGTCGCGAGCGCCAGGAGGTCTACCGCCTCGGTGAGGGAGGTACGTCCTGCGAGGTCGATGGCCACACCACCCGCGTATCGTTGTACCTCGGCAGTGGTAGCGATATCTCGGGCGGAACCGAACAACCACACCTGCCAACCAAGCGCAGCCACTGTGCGGGTAACCTCTGCAAAATGGGCGGCAGGCCAACGTTTGGCCGGTCCATATTCCGCCCCTGGGCATAGAGCCAAAACCGGTCCCACTGGCGGGGAAATGCCGAGTCTGGCCAGGACAGCCCCAGTGCTACTGGTATCCGTGACCAGTCGTGGCAACGGCAGTGGGTCGGGAGGGGCCACTCCACGCTCCAAACCCAGGGCAACAAATTGGTCTACGGTACGCCCAGCCACACGCGGGCGAACATCGTTGAGCAACCCCCAACGCAGCTCCCCCAGGTAACCAGTGCGCCGTATCGCTTGGGCAAAGAAGGGTACTAGCGCAGCCTTGAGGGAACGAGGAAGGACGATGGCCTGCCGATAGCGTCGTTCGCGCAATCCCCGACCAAGATGCCAACGTGTTGATAGACCCAACTCACCATGACCAAGAGGCAGCACCAATGCCTCCCGAACCTCCGGCATCCGCGCCAGCAGAGGCGCCGTCCACGGCGGGGCCACCACATCGATAGCCATGTCCGCACTGTGCGCCTTCAATATCTGAAATAGGCTGTGGGCCATGATAAGGTCCCCGATCCATGCCGAGCCAATCACCAGCACACCATCGGGACCTTGGTAGGAGGGAGTAATCGACGTATTCATTTCCTTTTCTGGTGGCCTGCTCGACCAAAGGGACACCGATTATCTCGTACTAATTTCTGAGCTGCAATTCCGCAACGCAATCGTAAACTCTATTTTAGTAACCGCCTTCCATGCCACTTTGCCGACTAAATTGCCGCCCTTTCTCGAGGTCAACCGGTAGATGTCCCATCCGCCGATCGGCCTCAGTGGTGATCGCATTCAAAGAGTCTTCAATACTGCGCCGAAAAACCTCTTGTTCCTCGGCCGTAGCTTTGGCTGAAAGCGTGAGGGGCTGGCCCCAGATAAACAAACCACGCGAAAATGGCAACGCCACGACAAAACGATCCCAGGTCTGGAGCAAGCGGTAGCGTTTCGTTGCAAAGGTGCAGGGAATAACCGGCACACCAGACAACCGTGCAATTTGAACAATCCCCTCCGAGGCAATCATCCGTGGCCCCTGCGGACCATCGGGGGTAATTCCGACACACTCCCCCGCCTTCAATGCCTTTAATAAGGTGCGGAACGCCGCAGATCCCCCCTTATGCGTAGAACCCACCACGGTGTGAATCCCAAAATGACCAACCACCTGCGCAATTACCTGACCATCACGGTGCGGTGAGATCAGCATATGAATGATTTGCCCCTGTCTCCAACAAGAGGGTATCATCAGAATTCGTCCGTGCCAAAAGGCGAGAATAAACGGTTTACCGCTGTCCCAAAAACTGGTCGCAATCTCTCCTCCCACAACCTCCCAACGATTAGAGCTATGCACCATTTTTATATAGTTGGCACCCAACCAGCACAACAAGTTACGCACCAGATCACTCTTGGTTACTGATTTCAGCAGGTCAGGCAGTTTCATCAGTGTCCCCGCGAAACTCCGCCCTTCAGGGCGGGGAGAAAAGGAGACGGTTTTCTCCGTCCCTTTGAATAGAAGAATCTTTAAAGTTGCCGCTCTTTCCCGATTGTCCGCCCGTAAGGGGCTGGTGGCGGACACCTTACGGCGTGGCGCCCCTCGCTCGCTTATGGGCATGTTAGAAAAGGAATCTCAGCATAATAAAATGCAGATCGCGTACCATAGCCCAAACGCAGTAGGAACCAGCGCAATATAGTAACCACTTCTCACCACCAAATCCTGGAAAATTCGCCCATATCCTCTCGAAATGGGGAGGGGTGGGGGGGGAAGAACAAAGACCATTACCTACCGGGAGGGATACCTATCGACACCCACAGCCTACTCCCCCACCCTTCGGGTCAATGCGTTATCCTTCCACCTTAACGCGAACCGTCGAACCGTCAGGTCACCGTTACGGTCCACTCTATCCTCTTCGTCCAACCGCTGGATGTATCTAACGTGAAAACGGGAAAAATGAACCACCTGGTAATCGCTGCCCTCGGTCAAGACCGGCCGGGGCTGGTCAACGATCTGTCCTCTGCCATCCTGGAGGCGGGATGTAACGTCGCAGACAGCCGTATGACCGTGTTGAGTAACGAATTTTCGCTGCTCATGCTCATCTCTGGCCCCTGGAACGCGGTTGCTAAGTTCGAAAACCAGATCGGCGCCCTCCAGAACCGCCTCGGACTGACCATCACCTCGCGACGCACGGAACAGCGCCAACCCACCGGTGACATGCTTCCCTACCAGGTAGAGGTAATCTCCCTTGACCATCCGGGTATTGTCTACCAGCTTGCCAATTTCTTCTCCAATCGTGCGATCAATATCGAGGAAATGATCACCAATAGCTATGCAGCAGCCCATACCGGTTCACCCATGTTTAGTGTCAACATGACCGTGGCGGTCCCCGCAGATACCCACATCGCTCGGCTACGCGAGGAGTTCCTGGACTTCTGCGATGAAATGAATCTGGATGCGGTCATCGAACCAGTACGCAGCTGATCTCTCCCTTCCTATCACTAAATCGCTATCTCCTACCCCTATGAGCACACCCATTTTGGGACAACCGGCCCCTGACTTTGCACTGCCTGCAACTGGCACCAAAACAGTGCGCCTTACCGACCTTCATGGACGCCAGGTGGTCCTCTACTTCTACCCAAGAGACAACACCACCGGCTGTACCCAAGAAGCCCAAGACTTCCGTGACCACGCCAGCAAATTTGAGGCCATGAATGTGGTAGTACTCGGCGTCTCGCGGGACAGCCAGCGTGTCCACGAAGGTTTTAGGGCTAAATATAACCTCCCCTTCGATCTGCTCGCCGACACCGATTCCACTCTCTGCCACGCCTATGACGTAATCCGTACAAAAAATATGTACGGCAAAATAGTGTTGGGAATTGAGCGCAGCACCTTCCTCATTGACCAAGAGGGAATATTGCAACGCGAGTGGCGCAAGGTGAAGGTAAAGAATCATGTGCAAGAGGTCTTAAAAGCCCTTGGCGCGGAGGTATAGAAAATGGAATGGGCAGAGGTCATTAATAATCCCTTGCTTGAGAATCTACCCTTCAAAATTGAGTTAAATCGATTCGGCAAATTATTAATGAGCCCTGCATCAAACCATCACGGCAGAATTCAAGGACGATTGGCAGGTGTGCTTTGGAATAACTTTCCCGACGGTGAGGTGATTACGGAATGTTCCATTCAAACCTCGGATGGTGTAAAAGTAGCCGATGTTGCGTGGGCATCCGTTGCATTTATCACAGAATTTGGTTACACAACACCTTACCCGAAGTCCCCTGAACTATGTATTGAAATTGTCTCACCCTCCAACTCCAAAATAGAAATTGCACTCAAGGTAGAACTTTACCTTGCCAAAGGTGCTCAGGAGGTTTGGGTGGTTTATGAAAATAGGCACACAGAAATATTCATCCACACTGGGCAACTTGCTAAAAGTAAGCTTGCCCCCGATGTTGATAGCAAAATTTTCAGCCAATAGGAAAATGGCCTACATAGCAGAAGCGGATAATACAATCTGATGCATAATGAAAAACTCATCCAACTGTTGTTGGACATCCTAAATTTCCGCACCGAACAGACGGGTGCTGCTATCGAAATCACCCGCTTAACCGATTTATCATCAAAGGAATGGAGCAGTTTGCTGACCCTAGCCAAGGGACAAGGCATTAGCCCACTTTTCTTTCACCGCCTGAAGAAACGCGGCCTTCAATCAGCAGTCCCGCCCGAGCTCTGGAAAAAACTAAATCAAGGCTATCTGTATAACGTCGCTCGTAACCTACGGCTATACGCTGAACTCGATCAAATTGTCCAATGGCTTAACGCCGAACAAATTCCGGTAATTCCACTCAAGGGGATGTATTTGGCCCAGGTGGTCTATCAGAACATTGGATTGCGACTCATTGGGGATTTGGATCTGCTGGTGCCACAAGATAAAGCTCAGCACAGTTGGGAACTACTCCAGCAGCGTGGTTATCATGTGAGCACCAATACAACACTGTGCTCTCATCTACAACCATTGTACAAAGAAAGCACTGCCCCCGTTGAGATCCATGATGGGCTCTATGAATTCGACGTAGACTTTACGATGGATGCACAGGAAATCTGGCAACGAGCCCATCCCATCCAACTCGGCAAAACTAAAGTCTTCGGAATGACGCCAGAGGATTTACTGTTACATTTGTCTGAACATCTCTCTTACAAACATTATTTCTCGTTTGGTTTACGCCCCATCTACGACATTATTTTGACCATTGAACATTTCGGTAACCATCTGGATTGGAACCAGATCTGTGAACGAGCCGAGCGTTGGGGATGGAGCAAAGGAGTATATCTATCCTTACGTCTAGCGCAAGAAATAGGAAATACCCATCTCTCTGAGGCTGCCTGGAAACAACTGGGTCGGAATAATGACGAAGAGACCATTCAGACGATGCTCAAGATTGCTCGCAATCAGATTTTTGCGAATAGTAGTGCAAACATTAGTCTTCCCCGTAAGGTAGTCAATGTATGGCAGGCAGGTTCTCTCATCGAGGCAGCGAAAAATTTCTATCATGGAATTATTCTTCCAGAGGAGATCATGACCACCATGTATCCATTCGATTCAACTTCTCCTAAGCGGTATTGGTATTACCTTAAACGTTTGATCCATGTATTACGTAACCACGCCCCCACTGCCTGGCAACTCTTACGCGGTAATCCCATAGTAACAACCGCAGCCCAACGCGAAAGCCTACTGCTCAACTGGATGAACGGAAAACCAATCTCTTCATCCAAAGCGAGATAGCCTTAGAACTTTCTCAGACAATCACCCCGAGGTAACAAACCCTCCCATGAGATCGAGCCATCTTTCCGCCAAACGCCTCTTCGTGCTGGATACCAATGTACTGATGCATGACCCTACCGCCATTTTTCGTTTTCATGAGCATGATATCTTTCTGCCCATGACCGTACTCGAAGAATTGGACGCAGGCAAAAAGGGACTCTCCGAGGTGGCTCGTAACGCCCGCCAGGCCAGTCGATTTCTGGATGAGATCATTGCCGACGGTGTCGTGGAGGATATCGAACTCGGCCTGCCTATTCCTACCCTACCGGGCAATAATCCGGCTTTAGGGGCGAGTGGTCGATTATTTTTCCAGACGCGGACACTCTCCTCGGAGCTACCCGCAACCCTGCCCGGAACCGTCCCCGATAACGCGATTCTCGCTACCGTTCTAGCGATCCGAGCCGACCGTCCCCAGACCTCCGTTACCCTGGTTTCCAAAGATATCAATCTGCGTATCAAGGCCCATATCCTTGGGATTCCTGCCGAGGATTATTACAACGACCAGGTCTTGGATGATGTCGATCTACTCTATCGAGGCCAAACGGAACTCCCCATAGATTTTTGGGAGACACACAGCAAGGCCATGGAATCATGGCAAGAAGAGGGGCGTACCTTTTATAGGGTGAATGGTCCACTGGCCAGACAGTGGTACCCTAATCAGTGTCTATTTCAAGGACCAGACCAGGAATTCGAGGCCCTGGTGCGAAATATCGACCCTCGCGGTACCACCATCGAATTAGCTCGTGACTATCGTAGCGCTCGCAATGCTATCTGGGGTATCGTCGCCCGCAACCGGGAACAGAATTTCGCTCTGAATCTGCTCATGGACCCAGAGATTGACCTGGTTACCCTGGTAGGCCAGGCAGGTACCGGTAAAACCCTATTGGCCTTGGCAGCAGGCTTGGTCCTAACTTTGGATGAAAAGTTGTTTCGCGAGATTATCATGACGCGCGTTACCATCCCGGTGGGCGAGGATATTGGTTTCTTGCCGGGGACCGAAGAGGAAAAAATGACTCCCTGGATGGGGGCGCTCATGGATAATCTGGAGGTACTCACCCACACCGAGGTAGGCGGAGAATGGGGACGTGCAGCAACTAATGATCTGCTACAACACCGCATCAAAATCCGATCGTTGAACTTTATGCGCGGGCGAACCTTCCTCAATCGCTATCTAATTATCGACGAGGCCCAAAACCTCACCGCCAAACAGATGAAAACCCTAATTACCCGTGCGGGTCCAGGATCTAAAGTGGTATGTCTGGGTAATCTGAGCCAGATCGATACCCCATATCTTACCGAGACCAATTCTGGCCTCACCAATGTCGTGGACCGTTTCAAGGATTGGAGACACGCTGGTCATATCGCTTTGGTGCGCGGGGAACGTTCGCGCCTCGCCGACCATGCCTCAACGATATTGTAAAAATAAAGATGAACACCGACCTTAATCTTCTGCAATCCTATCCTTTCCAACGCCTGAGCCAATTGATAGCGGGGATAACCCCACCGGCTCATCTGTCGTCGATCAAACTTTCCATGGGTGAACCACGCCACCCCGCACCAGCCTTTATCGCTCGTACCTGGTTAGAGCATCAGGGGGGGCTTTCTCAATATCCGATTACACGAGGCAGTGCGACACTCCGCACGGCAATTACTCATTGGTTGACACGACGTTTCGCATTACCAACAGGATACCTCGACGCTGAACGCCATTGCCTACCCGTGGCCGGAACGCGCGAAGCACTATTCGCTTTTGCACAATGCGTCGTAGATCGAAAACCAAACGCTTTGGTATTGATGCCCAATCCCTTTTATCAGATCTACGAAGGAGCGGCACTGCTCGCCGGCGCACAGCCATGGTTCTTGAATACAACCCAAACCACCAACTTCCTACCAAATTTCGACGCAGTACCAGAAAAAGTTTGGGAACGATGCCAACTGGTTTATGTCTGCTCTCCGGGTAATCCTAGCGGTGCGGTGTTAGATATCACGGCCTATACCCGTCTCATCGAACTTGCTGATCGCTACGACTTTGTCATCGCCGCTGACGAGTGTTACAGTGAGATCTACGCTGACGAAAATTCCCCCCCTGTTGGTTTACTCCAGGCCTGTATTGCCATGGATCGTAATGATTTTCAACGGTGTGTGGTATTTCACAGCCTCTCTAAGCGTTCCAATGTTCCGGGATTACGTTCCGGTTTTGTGGCGGGCGATGCTGCCATTTTGGAACGTTTTTTCCTCTACCGAACCTATCACGGTTGTGCCCTCCCCCCCCCTACTCAAGCAGCCTCGACAGTTGCCTGGACAGATGAGGCACACGTTATCGAGAATCGTGCCCTCTATCGACAGAAATTCGCAGCGGTAGTAGAGATTCTGGGCGAGGTATTGGAGGTAGCAACACCGGTCGGGGGATTCTATTTGTGGCCAAGGCTTTCCACCGACAGTGAAACCTTTACCCGCGATCTATATGCCGCAACTAATGTCTTGGTTCTGCCAGGAAGTTATTTGTCGCGCACGGCCCACGGTACCAATCCAGGCCACGATCGAATTCGTATCGCCTTGGTTGCTCCACTAGATGAATGTCTGGAGGCTGCACAACGAATCCGAAGTTTTGTTAAATCAGCCGAATAGGGTACGCAATGCACACCCTACTCAGCTCATCGCTAAAATAAATAGTCACCATAAATTCATTCGCCCTGAGCTAACCGAAGGGTAATCCATGGATAGGTGGCAACTTTCATGATTTACTATATCCAGCGTTAGGAACATTACCATGAATGATATTCAAACGATTATTGAATCCGCCTTCGAGCGACGAGCGGAAATTACCCCGCGTAGCGTTGAAACCTTAGTCAAAGAGGCTGTAGATGAGACCATCCATCTGTTAAATACCGGTCGTGCCCGAGTAGCCGAGAAGCAAAATGGCGAATGGGTCGTCAACGGCTGGTTAAAAAAGGCAGTGCTCCTCTATTTCCGGATCTCCGATAACTCCTTTTTCAAGGGCGGTTTCACCAATTACTTTGATAAGGTCCCATCAAAATATTCTGATCACAATTCTAAAGATTTCCGGGAGGATGGAGTACGAATTGTACCGCCGGCGACCGCCCGACATGGAGCGTATATTGCCCCAGGCGTGGTCTTGATGCCCTCTTATGTCAACATTGGCGCCTACGTAGATAGTGGAACCATGGTAGATACCTGGGCAACGGTAGGTTCCTGCGCCCAGATCGGAAAAAACGTCCATTTGTCGGGAGGGGTCGGTATCGGCGGGGTATTGGAACCCGTTCAGGCCGCGCCTACCATTATTGAAGACAATTGCTTTATTGGTGCGCGTTCCGAGGTTGTGGAGGGGGTTATCGTCGGAGAGGGATCGGTAATCTCCATGGGCGTATATATTGGACAGAGCACCAAAATCTACAACCGCACCAGCGGCGAGATTTCCTACGGTCGCATCCCGCCTCGTTCCGTAGTCGTCTCGGGTAATCTACCTGCTGCGGATGGAAAATACAGCCTCTATTGCGCAGTCATCATCAAACAAGTAGATGAAAAAACGCGATCCAAAACTGGAATCAACGAATTGCTACGAGATATTTAGATCTCCTATGTCACCTACCCTTGCCCTTGCCATTGAGCTTATCTCCCGTCCTTCCGTGACCCCAGCGGATATGGGCTGCCAGGAATTAATCCTTGAGCGTCTTGAGGCGCTGGGATTCTCAATAGAACGTCTGCCTTTTGGGGACGTAACCAATCTCTGGGCACGACGCGGTACCGATCGGCCACTATTGGTATTTGCCGGTCATACCGATGTGGTGCCTCCTGGCCCACTCGAAGATTGGTCCAGTCCTCCCTTTGTACCGACTCTGCGTGACGGTTTTCTCTGGGGACGCGGCGCCGCAGATATGAAAGGCGGGGTGGCAGCTATGGTCACAGCGATAGAAGCCTTTGTCACAGCACACCCCGACCACCGTGGATCGATTGGTTTTCTGATCACCTCCGACGAAGAGGGGGTAGCAATAAACGGTACCCGCCGGGTCGTCGAATATCTCCAACAGCAAGGGGTAGTAATCGATGCCTGTTTATTGGGAGAACCCTCCAGCGAAGAACAGATTGCCGATTGTGTTAAAAACGGCCGACGTGGCTCTCTCAATGGAACTCTCACGGTACACGGGGTACAGGGTCACGTTGCCTATCCACATTTGGCCGACAATCCCATCCATCGTTTCTCACCTGCCCTAGCGGAATTAACCACGACAGTCTGGGACACAGGCAATGCTAATTTCCCACCCACCGGCTTCCAAGTCTCTAATCTTACTGCTGGGACCGGTGCAGTGAATGTCATCCCGGGCGAATTGACAGCTTCATTCAATTTTCGGTTCTCTACGGCGGTAACGAAGGACGAACTCAAACAGCGAGTGAAGGAGATATTAGATCGCCACGGCCTGGATTATCATCTGGAGTGGAATCTCTCGGGCGACCCGTTTCTAACGCCTGGTGGCGCTCTAATCGATGCGGTACAAGCGGCGATTCTTGAGATAACAGGTCGCCCGACTCATCTCTCCACCGCTGGGGGAACCTCCGATGGACGCTTCATCGCCCCCATGGGCGCTCAAGTAATAGAACTGGGTCCCCTGAATACGACTATCCACAAAGTGAATGAACGAGTAGAGGTTGCGGATCTGGAAATCCTCCACAAGATCTATCAATGCCTACTGGATCGGTTTCTGTTATCTCCATAATGATGGAGCCTTATCGGAAAAGGCCACCAGCGTAAAGTTACGCGGATGGGATGAGCCGTAGCCTTTAGACACTCCAACGGTATTACATCGTTCCCACGCTCCGCGTGGGAATGCATCCCGCGACGCTTCCGCGTCACGTATTGGTGGGGATCACGAAGAAGCCGGAAGTCATTGTTGTATATGACCGCATGGAACGGAATCACCACAATGGAT
>CAUYTY010000014.1 GCA_963575655.1 Gammaproteobacteria bacterium
GTCCAATATGCTATTTAGCTGGAGTCCCCTAACCAACGCGCAGGTTAGTAGTATTATCCCCCGCGCAAAAAAACGTCTTGAACAAATTCACGCGATTACAAAGATAGATGACCTGCGAATGCCACCATCTAACCGTTTGGAAAAGCTATCAGGAGACAGAGAAAATCAATGGAGTATTCGCATCAATGATCAATGGCGAATATGTTTTATTTGGCTTGATGACCACGCTTGGGATGTTGAAATCGTTGATTATCACTGATATGGGATAAATTATGGCCATTAAAATAGAAGATATCGAACGCTTGGATTTTCATGATATTGCGGATATTCCTATTAAAAAATTACCCGCGACACATCCGGGAGAGTACCTGGCCGAGATACTGAATGAATTGGGGATCTCCCAGGCGGAATTAGCCCGTGCTATCGGTGTTTCTTCGATGAGAGTATCGCATGTTGTCAGGTGCGCACGCCCGGTGACAGCGGAGTTGGCACTGCTATTCGGTCGTGCGTTCGGACAGTCGCCAAGTTACTGGATGAACCTTCAGGCTATTTTTGACTTAAAAACCGCCGAATCCAATATCGGGAAGCGATTGCCGGACGTTCATGAATTTGCCCATGAGTAACGCCAAGGAGCTTGGTTATGTCCGGTGAGGTGCCGCAGGGGTGGACTCTGACCCGACTTCGAGGCCTACTTGCCGAGAGTGAGGAGCCTGGGTCAACCGGGCTTACCGCCGATAAGCTAACCGTCAAGCTGTACGGAAAAGGGGTACTGGCGAAACACGACCGTGTGCCGGGGAGCGTGAACACCCGATACTTTCGGCGACGTTCGGGACAGTTCATCTACTCGCGACTGGACTTCCTGAACGGCGCGTTCGGTATCATTCCGCCGGAACTGGACGGACGTGAATCCACCGCCGACCTACCGGCATTCGACATACTCCCGACCGCTGACCCTGCATGGCTGCTCTACTTTGTTTCGCGGCCGGATTTCTACGAAAGGCACGGGTCGGCTGCAATCGGTTCGAGGAAGGCACGGCGAATCTCACCAGACGAGTTGCTCGCACTGGAACTATTCCTCCCCCCCCTCCCCGAGCAGAGGAAGATCGCCGCCATCCTCTCCTCCGTGGACGAGGCCATCCAAGCGACCCGGCGCGTCATCGACCAGACCCGGCGAGTCAAGGAGGGGCTGCTCCAAGACCTGCTGACCCGTGGCCTGCCGGGGCACCACACGCGGTTCAAGATGACGGAGATTGGGGAGATTCCGGAGGGGTGGGAGGTTCGGTCTCTCGGTCAAGTTCTGGAGAGTCTTGACCATCTTCGCGTTCCAGTGAAATCCACAGATCGTGCAGAAACTAAGGGAACGGTGCCGTACTATGGCGCATCGGGGATCATCGACTGGGTGAATGAGTCCCTGTTCAACGAAACGCTGCTGTTGTTGGGAGAGGATGGAGCGAACCTTCTGACAAGAAGCAGCCCAATCGCGTTCGTCATTTCTGGGCCAGCTTGGGTCAACAACCACGCACACGTCTATCGATCCAAGGGGCGCGTGATGCTGGACTTCGCTGCTCACTGGATTGAGAGCCAAAGCCTCGAACCGTGGGTAACCGGGTCGGCGCAGCCGAAGTTGAACGGCAAGGCTGCCGCACGGATTCCAATGCCAGTTCCCCCCCTGCTAGAGCAGAAGGGCGTCTGTGATGTCATCTCCGGTCTTGACGGGAACATCGAGTGCGAAGGCGAAAAGCGTAGGTCGTTGGATGCGATCAAATCCGGCCTCCTCCAAGATCTCCTCACCGGCAAAGTCCGGGTGACTTTTGATAAACGCAACAGAAGTGTTTAGAATTCAGCCATGAACTCGAACGAATTCAAACGCTGGCTGACCAAACAGGGCGCGACCTTCGCGCCGGGCAAGGGATCGCATCTGCATGTGTTCTTGAATGGTAAGCGTTCGATCCTGCCCATGCATAACGCCGAGTTACAGACCGGCACGGCGGAAGGCATCAAGAAACAACTTGGTCTGAAAGGAAAATGAGCCATGTTTGACTACCCCGTGATTCTCGAAGCCCAGCCCGAGGGCGGCTTTGTCGTAACTTTCCCAGATATTCCAGAAGCCATCACCCAAGGCGACGATGAAGACGAAGCCTTGCTTTACGCGGTCGAAGCGCTGGAGTCCGCGCTGCTGTTCTACGTCAATGACCGTATTTCCCTGCCCGTGCCATCCGCCGCGAATGGCCGTCCGACGGTACGCCCTTCCGCGCTGGAGTGCGCGAAGCTGGGCGTGTATCAGGCGATGACCGAGCAGGGATTGCGCAAGACCGATCTGGCCCGCCGCTTGGGCTGGCATCTGCCGCAGGTGGATCGGCTGTTCGATCTCAACCATGCTTCGCGCTTCGAGCAGATCGAGGCGGCGGCACGTGCTCTGGGGCGTCATATCGAGGTGCGGGTGACGTAGCATCGTTTTCG
This sequence comes from Gammaproteobacteria bacterium, assembly GCA_963575655.1. Classification (NCBI taxonomy): domain Bacteria; kingdom Pseudomonadati; phylum Pseudomonadota; class Gammaproteobacteria; species Gammaproteobacteria bacterium. Next base: position 2,461 of record CAUYTY010000014.1, read on the forward strand.
CCTGCGTCAACACTTCGAATGAGGATATTATAAAATGCAAGCAATTGAGTTTGAAGCAATACCACAGCATCATAGCATCCAGATACCTAAAGAAATTCCCGATGGTACTTGTTTTCGGGTATTGTTATTATGGGAGCCTGATAAAAAGTCAAAGGATAATTTCCACCCCAAACACAAAAATCTGATGGACCTTTACGGAAGCAATGGTTTATCCCTCGATTACGATTATAAAAAAGTTCGTGGCGGTGAGGGATAAATATGTATCTAGTCGATACTTCAGTATGGGTAGACTTTTTTAAAGCCAACCCTACCCCGGCGGTTGAATACCTCAAACAGCTATTAGACATTATCGAAAACCCAAAACCTCACCCCCCGCCCCCCTCTCCTTAACAGGAGAGGGGGAGATTTTTTGCCTGTTCCGTCCAGGAGTTAAGCATAACAACGGAATAATTCTCCCCCTCTCCTGTTAAGGAGAGGGGGTTGGGGGGTGAGGTTTCCGATAATGTCTATTGATCACTGGGGAAGAAGTTGGTCTTTCGACCATAATCCTGCAAGAGATCCTCCAGGGAACAGCCGACGAACGGTATTTCGCCAAGTACCTGGAGTATTTCGAGGCACTACCCATCTACCTCCCAAAAAATCCGATCCAAAGTGCCATTAATGCCGCTCGTTTGTATTTTGATTGTCGCCGCCGTGGGATAACCATTCGTTCCTCTAATGATTGCCTAATTGCTTTAACCACCGTGGAACATGATTTAATCCTGCTTCATAGCGATGCCGATTTTCAACGCATTGCCAGCGTATTGGAAGGATTTAGGGAAACATCAAACTGAACATCGCTATCTGTTGGAATTGTTTTTACGATTGATTCCATGACCCACGCCAACGAATACACCCTGGTCGAAAAACCCATCCTCGACCGCCTGAAGGCCCACGGCTACCGCTACATCCACCCCGACGAGCATCCCGTCCTCCGTCCCCGCGAGAACGAGGTGCTGTTCAAGCCCCTGCTCGTCGCCGCCCTCGTCCGCATCAACGACATCCCGAAGGACACCGCCGAGGCGATCTTCAACGACCTCGCCGGACTCTCCGACAACCAGCGGTGGCTCGAAATCCTCCGGGGCCACTACTCCCGCAAGATCCCCGGCGAGGAGACCCACCGCACCATCCGGATCATCGACTTCGACCATCCCGAGAACAACGACTTCGTCTGCACCAACCAGCTTCGGGTTCGGGGTGAGGTCGTCCGCAAGCCCGATGTCGTTGTCTACGTCAACGGCATCCCGCTGGTGGTCATCGAGGCGAAGTCTCCCCTGAGCCCGAGCCAGAACGCCTTCGACGCCATCGACCAGATCCGCTCCGCCGAGCGGGAAGTCCCCCGGCTGTTCCACTCCAATCTGTTCAACATCGCCACCAATGACCTGACGTGCAGGTACGGGGCCACCGGCGCCCCGCGCGAGCACTGGGCACGCTGGCGTGACCCGTGGCCTAGCAAGGCCGAGGACTTCACCGACGAGACCGCGAAGGGGCTGTACGCCCTGCTGGAGCCTTCCCGGCTGCTCGATATCCTCGCCCACTTCGTGGTGTTCGAGACCCGCGAGGGCAAGACCGTCAAGAAGCTCTGCCGCTATCAGCAGTTCCGGGCCGTCAACAAGATGGTCCAGCGGGTCGTGGACAACCAGCACCGGGCGGGGCTGATCTGGCACACGCAGGGCAGCGGCAAAAGCCTGACGATGGTGTTCGCCGCCCTCAAGTTGAAGTTCCATCGGGGCGTCGAGTCCGAGCGGTTGAAGAACCCGAACCTGCTCGTCATCACCGACCGCATTGACCTGCACAACCAGATTGCCGCCACCTTCCAGGCCTGCGGGCTGCCGAACCCCATCCCCGCCGAGTCCATCGACCAGCTCCGGCAGGTGGTGAGCGGCAACATTTCGGGTCGAACGGTCATCTCGACCATCTTCAAGTTTCACTGGGACGACCCGAGGCTCCACTCCGACGTTCACAAGCACCGGCAGGACGCGCTGCGCGACCTCGCCATCCCCGGCTCCGAGAACTGGATCCTGATGGTGGACGAGGCCCACCGCACGCAAGAGAAAGACCTCGGGGCCTACCTCCGGGCCATCCTGCCCCATGCCGTCCGCTTCGGGTTCACCGGCACCCCGGTCAAGAAGGGCGACAAGGACACCTTCCAGAACTTCGGGGCCAAGGGCGAGACCTACCTCGACAAGTACGGGATCGACGACGCCGTGGCGGACGGGGCCACCGTGCCCATCTACTACCAAGGCCGGATGACCGAGTGGCACCTGCACGACAAGGAGATCGATGTCCTGTTTGACCAGTGGTTCGCCAACGAGTCGCCCGAGAAGGTCGAGGAGCTGAAGGAGCGAGGCGTCACCAGGGGCGACCTGGCCCGGTTCGGCCCCCGCATCGATCTGATCGCCGTGGACATCTGGGCGCACTTCCGGGCACACGTCGCCCCGGACGGGTTCAAGGCCCAAATCTGCGCCATCGACCGCCTCGCCTGCGTGGCCTACAAGATGGCCCTCGACCGCGTGATCGCGGAGTCGCTGATGGCGACCGAGAAGCTCGCCGAGGACGAGGCGAAAGCGCGGGCCACCGCCATGAGCGTGTGTGTCTACAGCCCCGGCCAGCATGACGGCGAGCAGCACCCCGAGCTGGTGACCTACCAGATCCCGCCCGAGGACGTGACCCCGAAGATCGTCCCGAAGTTCCTCGACCCGAACGACCCCCTCAAGTTCATCATCGTCTGCAACAAGCTCCTGACAGGTTTCGATGCCCCCATTGAGCAGGCGATGTACCTGGACAACCCGCTCACCGACCACAATCTCCTGCAAGCCATCGCCCGCACCAACCGACGCCATGGGGCGAACAAAGACCACGGGCTGATCGTGGACTACATCGGGGTGTCGAGGAATCTCTCCGAGGCGTTGGCCGCGTACCGACAGGAGGACGTGCGGTCCGCGCTGCGCGACGAGGACGAACTGCACGACCAGCTTCGAGTGGCCCACAAGGAGGTGATGGGTCTCATCGCGGAAGTGCCCCGCACGCGGGACGTGAAGAAGGATGTGCAGGCGGTCATCGCCCACCTCGGCACCGAGGACCGGTGGTTCCTCTTCCGGGCCGCCGCGGACGCATTCTTGAAGGCGTATGGCACACTCTCCCCCGACCCGAGGGTGCTGCCCTACCAGAGCGACCTAAAGTTTGTGGGGGCTTGCCTTCCCTACGGGCGGCTGCGTTTCGAGCAGGTCGAGGAGACGGACTGGAAGAAGTACAGCGCGAAGATCCGGGCCATGCTCGATGAGCACCTCGAAGTGACGGGGCTCAAGACGGTGTGCAAACTGCGCAGCCTCACTGATCCGGAATTCTGGAGGGACTTTGGGCAACCCGAGGACATCAAGACCGCTGCCGTTCGCAAGCTCGCCGAGTTGAAGAAGGAGACCAGCGAGCGGGCCGCGAAGAACGCCGCCCGCTACGAGAAGTTCTCCGACCGCATCAAGGCGCTGATCAAGCAGTTCTCGGCGGGGCTCATCGACGCGACGAAGGTGTTGGACGAGACCGATCAGATCGCCAAGGAGGTGCTCGCCGAGGACGAGGCCCACATCGGGAGCGGGCTCAACGAGCGGGCCTACGGCATTGCCGCCATCTTGGAGAAGTTTTTACCCCCTCACCCTAGCCCTCCCCCCCTTCCAGGGGGAGAGGGGACTGAACGATTACCCCCGGCCTACGAAAGTGAGAGCAAGCCCCTGTCGCCACTTCAGCGGGCAGCTACCGACATCGACACCTTGTACGCCTCGAACGTATCGGCCCCGACCTACTGGCAGGACAAGACGGAACTCAAGAAGGAACTGCGGGGACAGGTCCGCCGCATCCTCCAGGGCCTCAATCTCGACGGGTGGCAGAAACAGATCCCGTTGGAGGTGGAGCACTACGCGGTGCTCTACTACGGCAAGCCCTGATGCACCTCACCATCGGCGATACAGTCATCCCCTACGAGGTGCGGGAGTCCCGCAAAGCCACCCGCAAGAAGATCGTCGTCACCCCGGCCGGAGTTGAGGTGGTGGTTCCCGCGGGGACGCCCGTGGATGGCCCCGAGGGAGTCATCCCCTACGTGCAGCGGAAGCGTCGCTGGGTGTTCGACTCGGTGCGCGAAGTCGAGGAGAAGCACCACTCGCTGCTGATCCAACAGTACGCCTCGGGGGCGAAGCTCCAATACCGGGGCCGATGGTTGATGCTCGACGTGCGGGCCGGTGACGTGTCGGAGGTGATGATCACCTGCCGGTCGAAGTTCCACGTCGTCGTTCCCACTGGCATGGATAGCGTTGAGAAACTGGAGGTAATCCGGAAAGCCTTCGACCGGTGGCTTCGGGAGCGGGCACTGGATGAGGTGGAGCGGTTCGGACATCACCACGAAGCGACGCTCGGAGTGTACGCGACTGGGTATCGGCTGTCCGACGCCCGGAGCCGTTGGGGCTCCTGCGGGCAGGACCAGGTGATCCGGGTCCACTGGCGGCTCGTGCAGGCCCCGACCCCGGCGCTTGAGTACGTCGTGGCCCACGAGGTCGCTCACCTTGCCCACCGGAACCACTCACCGAAGTTCTGGGCGGCGCTGTCGCGCACGCTCCCCGACTGGACCGAACGGAAGGCGATGCTGGAGCGATGGGAGGCGGAGCACCAGACCGGGCGCAAATGACCGAAGGTGCTTATGGCCCCGTGTCTGTGGAGTGGCCTGGTGGCGGTGGGTAGCCCATCGATGCCGGAGGGTGGCCAGGGGCGGTTACGCAGTAACGGATTACTGAGCAAGCTCTCCGTGCCAAACCCATCGGCTACACCGGTTACACCGGTAACCTCGTCCGGTGTAACCGCGAAACCCGAGCCACATATAGCTGGAACACCGGTTACACCGCAAAACGGCAATATCCAGGGACAAAAAATATTTTTTGCCTGGTGATCGTGGTTGGTAACGATTGGATATCCTTGCTAGGAATTTATCGTTAGGGATTACGTTACTAGAGCATGGTTTTGTCGAGACTCCCCTGGAACACGATAGGTGAGGAAATACTTAACTTGTCTAGCCACGAGACCGCCATCCCCAAAGCCTCTATTATTTAGAGTATGTATCCTACTATTCCCCTTCCTGATGATGCGTCAGAACTTTCCGAACAGTTGGGTAGCAAGAAGAAATTTTGGTGTCGTATTAAGGAACAGCGCTATCTATTCAAAGTGGGACGGCAGGGAACTGGAGAAAACTGGGCGGAGAAGGTTGCGGCTGAATTAGCCAATCTCCTTGGTGTTCCACATGCCTTATATGATCTTGCGGTATGTAAAGGTGAGTATGGTGTTTTATCGCCAGCGATTGTCCCACCCGATGGTCGCCTTATTCTTGGGAATGAATTACTGGCGGAGCTTCATACGGATTACCCGCTTCAGCGGATTCGGAACGTATCGGACCACACCCTTCCAAGGATTCACGCACTCTTGAGTAGGGAAGAGGTAAAAATTCCTATTGATTGGCAACCGTCTAACCTGTCTATTCAGAGTGCCTTTGATGTATTTATCGGTTATCTACTATTTGACGCATGGATCGCCAATCAAGATCGGCATCATGAAAATTGGGGGCTAATTAACTACAACGGCGTAATCCATCTTGCGCCAACCTATGACCACGCGGCATCCATGGGGCAGAATGAGACTGATGCCAATCGCCGTGAACGGTTAGACACTCGTGACCAAGGACGTCATATTAATTCATATATTAAAAAGGCTCGATCCGCTATTTATGCTGGAAAAAATGAAACCAAACCACTTCTAACCATCGATGCTTTCAATTATGCGGCACATAGACGCCCACGAGCCGCGAAATTTTGGCTGGATAGATTAAAACAAATCAACATAACTGAATGCCGGATAACTTTCGAACAATTACCCGTATCAGTAGGCATCAGTGAAGTGGGAATAGATTTTTCCCTAACCCTACTACGATTAAATCGGGATCGGTTGCTCCAACACGAGGTTGCGCCATGAAATCCCTATACATTGCTTGGCAAGATCCAGATACCCGCAAATGGCATACCGTGGGACGACTCACCTACGATGGTGATCTATATCGCTTTGTCTACACCAAGGGGGCAGAGGCATCGCCACGATTCACGTATCTCGGTCGGATGATGGATCGCAATAAAGCCTATCTATCGCGCACACTGTTTCCCTTGTTTGCGAATCGCATCCTAACCCGCTCCCGGCCAGAATACCTAGACTATGTGCATTGGCTAGGCATGAAGGAAGACGCGGAGCCTATGCAATTGTTGGCTCGCTCAGGTGGGAGACGCGCTACCGATCAATTATGCGTCTATCCTCACCCAGAACCCAACGCACAAGGAGAAATGGAGCTTTTATTTTTTAGCAATGGGTTGCGCTATCTTGACGACGCCGAGATTCAGGCTATCACGCACCTCCAACCAGGGGATGAGTTACACCTAAGCCCAGAGGATGACAACACCCATGACCACTTTGCATTAACGTTGCAAACGATAACTCCCATTAAGGTTGGCTACTGCCCACGTTACTTGAATCGAGATTTGAAAAGGGTGAAAGAAGACGCTCCAGTGAAGGTAGTGGTGGAACGCATTAATTTGGCGTCTCCCTTGCAATTTCGTCTATTATGCAAGGTGAGTTTTTCTTCGCAAGAAAACTGGGCATTGTTTGATACCGAGGAACATCAACCTTTAATTATAAAAGAAAATCAATCACCCATTCTGGTAGCAACAGCGGCTTGAAGGGACCGCGTAGTTGTCTTCAAGACCGCCGCGCACTAACCTCCCGCACCGACGCGATCACCGCGTTCCCGTCCGCCGGAGTCCCTCGACGTGCCCACCCTGACCCTGCCCGATCTCGAACGTCACCTCTGGGGCGCCGCCGACCTGCTCCGGGGCTCTATCGACTCCGGCGACTTCAAGCACTACATCT
>CAUYTY010000015.1 GCA_963575655.1 Gammaproteobacteria bacterium
TAGGCCGCAGACCTCCCCCCGTTTACGGGGGGATTGAGGGGGGACGATTGGATACAATCCCGAATTTTGAATAGGCGGCAACTTGGGCGATCTATTTCCTGTGCTGAATTCTTTGAGACCCTGTGCCTAGGGTAGGGACAGGAACAATCCACGCCCGTAATTTTTCTGGCACGGTCAGCGGGGCGGTTATTCGCACTCGCTTGGCCCGTCCCGTCGCCCCACTGACTAAAATCACCCGCGCTATCGGTACATCAAATAGCTCTGCCAAAAAACGCAGTAGGTGGGTATTGGCTTGGCCTTCGATGGGGGCCGCCGCCAGACGAATCTTGAGAGCATCGCCGTGGGGGCCGGTGATTTCATCTTGATGGGCACGGGGTTGGATATGGACAGCAAGCAATAGGTCTGCCCCTTCCCACCGATACCAGGGCGACTCCATCATCGCTTAGCTCAGGGCGAGGATGTGCCCCTGGTCCCGTAAGGGGGCAATAATCAAAATGGAGAAAAGCTGCAAGATGATAATGGCTACGAGAGGTGAGAGGTCGAGCCCCGACATCGACGGCAGGCGTCGTCGCACCGGGTTAAGCAAGGGGTAATTGAGGCGATATAAAAGGCCGATCAGCGGATTAGGTCCGGGGCTGAACCAACTCAACATCGCCTCAATAATGATCGAGAAGATGAACAGATTGAGTGTGAGCGTCAATAGCTCTGCGATCGACCAGACCAACGTCCCAATTATCCAATAGCTTTGTCCCTGTGCTAGGCCGATTAGCGTAATCTCCAGGAATTGCAACGCCAAGAGCACTATCATCGAGGCCCAATCGAATCCACCATATCCAGGAATTAAACGGCGCAGGGGGAGTACGAGCGGATTGGTTATTTTGACCAGGGCCTGAGCGAGGGGATTGTAAAAATCCGCCCGCATCCAACCCAGGAGGAGACGCAGCAATACCGTAAAAAGGAAAAGACCAAATAGAGTGCTAATTAGGAAGGTGATAGCATCGCCAAGGTAATGACCCATTGGTTAATCCTCTCCCAGAATGTTGGCAAGTTCCTCGGAGCGTGCCCGTGCGGCGCCTACCGCCAGGGCGAAGAGTTTTTCAAGCCCCCCCTCTTCCAGGACCTCGATCGCCCGCTCGGTAGTTCCCCCCCGAGAAGTGACTCGCGAGCGCAGGATGGCCAGCTCTTCATCGCTCTCCAGGGCCATTTTGGCGGCCCCGAGGGCCGTTTGGAGGGTGAGGAGGCGGGATAACGGCTCGGGTAGACCCTGGGCAACCGCTGCCCGTTCCAGTGCCTCCATTACCAGGAAGAAATAGGCGGGACCACTCCCGGAGAGTGCGGTCACGCTGTCCATGAGTGATTCATCTTCTACCCACAGGGTCAGACCGACCGCACGCATGATGGATTCGGCCTGGCTACGTTGGTCAGGGTTGACCTCAGGACGAGCATACAGGGCGGTGGCGCCGGTTTGGACCAAGGCCGGGGTATTGGGCATAGTACGTACTAGGGCTACCCCACCACCTAACCAACGGTCGAGGTCGGCACTACGTACCCCGGCAGCGATAGAAACCACCAACGGGCGACGCTCCTGCACCACGGGCGCCAACTCGTGCGCTACCTCTCTGAGAATCTGTGGTTTTACCGCCAGTACCAAGATGTCGGCGCGGCGCGCTGCTTCTTCGTTCGAGGAGGTGGTACGTACACCGAAACGTGCCTGTACTGCTTGGCGTTGGTCCTCGCCGGGGTCGGCTACCCACAGGTGGGTGTGGTCGAGGCCATCGGCAATGAGGCCTCCCAGAAGGCTGCGGGCCATGTTGCCGCCGCCGATGATGACGATGGTCGATTGAGTCATTTAAAGTATTCCTCCAAAGGATAAAGTCTACCCGAAACCGGCAGACGGGATAATGGCGACGACCTCGGCAGTGGTCTGAGCAACCTCACTTCCAGCGGTCACTATAACCGGAAAAGGGAAATGGCCACCGCTTATGGCGTTGTTACGGTGAGGTTTCTACTCACACTGGTAGCTGGGTTGTAATTGGTATTACCGGCTTGACGAGCAGAGATTGTGCAGCGTCCAGCCTGGGCACCGGTGATGGTGCGGCCGCTCACGGTGCAGATGGTCGGGGTGGTGGAGCGGAAGGTGACGGCAAGCCGAGAGGTTGCCGTAGCACTAACTGCTGTGGTGCCGCCCACAGTGAGGGTAGCGGGGACAAACGTAATGTTGCCGATGGTCTGATTGGCCTTAAAGACCGCCGTTACCGTTTGGTCAGCACTCATAGTGACCATGCAAGCCCCCACCCCTGAACATCCACCACCCAACCAACCGAAAAAGGTCGAACCGCTGCCTGGAATAGCGGCCAAGGTTACGTTGGTGTTGCTGTTATAGCTCTTGAGGCTTGTGATGCATCCCGCAACGCAACTGATACCAGAAGGATTACTGGTCACCGAGCCTCCACCCGCACCGGATTTGTTGACCGTCAAAAGGTGTGTGATGCGTACAAAAGTTGCTGTAATGGTTTCATTGGTGTTCATCGTCACCGCGCAGGTTCCGATTCCTGAACAATTGCCACCGCTCCAACCGCTAAAAAAGGAGACACTATTTGGCGTAGCCTTCAAAACCACACGTGTGCCCGTAGCATATCCCTCGCTACAATCACTACCGCAATTGATCCCTGCCGTTCTACTGGTTACTCTCCCGCCGCCCGTCCCCCTCTTCTCAACACTAAGAGAAAGAACCGGGTCACTATTTATAGTAATTGAATCAATCATCACCAGATTCGTTTGGTGAATCTGACCTGAGGTAGGTTGTGTAACCACAGGTAGGGTGGTAAATGCGCCGCAGGCATTAACGATTGGTAAAGCAGCGATTGCGTCAACGACCGCCATACCGTCAGTCACCTCACCAAATACGGTGAAACCACCGTTTTGATTATTCAAATTCTCCGAATTGTCTGTTAGGTTGATAAACCATTCTGTGGTCGCGCTATCGGGATTCTCGCCGAGTTTGGCCATGGCAATAGTGCCGCGGATGTTAGAGCGATCTACGCTGAATTCATTTGCCACCGGTGGATTCGCTGTAATCCTTGTCACAAACAGGCTGGCCTCATTCCATGTATAGCCACCGCCTTGGATGATGAATCTTGGTACTTTGCGATGAATGAATGAGAGGTTGTAGGCGCCGCTATTCACATAACTAAGAAAGTTTGCCACCGTACGCGGCGCCGTTGAATCAAATAGGGAGATCTCGATCCTACCTAGGGAAGTTTGCAGCGTAACGGTGGTCGCCTGACTCGTCCAGGGGATCATCATAAAACAAAGTACAGTTAACCATATCCGCCATTGCAGTTTCATAGTTCTCACCTTGCGCCTTCTCGTTTATACGCCTAATCCGAGTTACCACCTGAGAAATTGCCTGGCCACATGATTACACCAGTTTCGCGTAGACGGGTGAGCAAACCTAGACCCACCACGCACACCAACATATTGATTCCACTTAGATAAAGGAAATCGCTATGGTGATGTTGTCAAGGTAAGCCGTTTCCTCTAACGTACCAAGGTTATCTCTGGAATTTTCCGTACCATCGGCAACTGGCGTAGGATGCACCGGGGCACGAGGCACACCGTTCAGCGCACCCTACGTGACGGTTCATTCCCTCCTGTTACTGAGGGTGAACGATTACCGAAAACGCGACACTAAAGCCACTTATCGGTAGCTTTGGATAAACCTGAAAGCGATGTGACTATCCAAACTACCACCACGAACGCAATTGTCCCATCCACACTGAGTCGGGCGGTACTGATGCACCGTCCCAGCGATCATCCGGCCCCCCGGACCACGAGCGAGGAGAACCATGCAGAACAACAGAATGCCAGCGTCACAGATTGAGCGGCGTCTCCACAGCTTGGAGACGCATCTACAACAGGAAAACCCGGTCCTGCTTGAGGTAGTCAAGAGTTTTCGGGAGTTGGACAGCGTTGCCCGCAGCATGGGATTCATGCACCACGAGGAGTCTTATGCCAGTCATGTCCCGTGGTGGCCGATTGTCACTGTGCTCGGCACCTACTCCTCGGGCAAGTCTACGTTTATCAACGATCATCTAGGCTATCGGTTACAGCTTACCGGTAACCAGGCGGTAGACGACAAGTTTACGGTGATCTCCTTCAGTGCCGAGGATACTGTCCGAGTCCTACCGGGACTGGCGCTAGATGCTGACCTTCGCTTCCCCTTTTACAAGATCAGTCGCGAGATTGAGTCAGTGGCCACCGGTGAAGGGCGGCGTATCGATGCCTACCTCCAACTCAAGACCTGCCCATCGCGCCAAGTACGGGGCATGATCCTGATCGACTCACCGGGATTCGACGCCGACGAACAACGTACCGCAGTGTTACGGATCACCAAGCACATCATTGGCCTGTCCGACCTGGTGTTGGTCTTCTTTGATGCCCGCCATCCCGAGATGGGCACCATGCAGGATACCCTGCGCCACCTCGTGGAGGAGACCATCCACCGTAATGACTCCAATAAATTCATCTACGTCCTGAATCAGATCGACACCACCGCCCGCGAGGACAACGCCGAGGATGTGGTGGCCTCCTGGCAGCGGGCATTGGCTTCAAAAGGGCTGACGGCCGGACGTTTCTATCGTACCTATAGTCGCACCAGCTCCATCCCCATTGAAAATCCCAACGTGCGGGCACGCTACGAGGCCAAGCGCGATATGGAATTGGCCGAGATTGATCGACGTATCCATCAAGTGAGCGTAGAGCGTTCCTATCGCATTGTTGGCGCCCTGGAGCGAACCGTAATTGAAATGGAGGATACGGTAGTCCCAAGATTGCGAGTGATGATCAAGCGCTGGCGTAATACCGTATTAACCGTCGAAGCAGTATTAACATTGGCGGTGGTAGCTGCAGCCCTCACAATGGGAATAACACTGGAACAAGTAGATCCCATCGTGGAATACTTAACGGCAAATTCCTCCTTGTTATGGATAGCGGTAGGGGCTCTGGTACTCGGTGTGGGCTGGATCCATTTCCGTGTTCGACGTTTGGCTGCGCTCTGGGTAACGACGCGTACCCGTCGGGCACTCCACAAGGAAGAATTAGTGGAAAATTATCTGGCAGCCTTTGCCAGAAATACTCGATTCTTCCGTAGCATTTTCTTGAGTGAACCGGCAGGCTGGAATGCTCGTGCCCGAGCAAAACTGAACCAGGTAACAGTAAATGCTGGCGGCTATGTCCAGAAACTTAACGATGCCTTTACCAATCCTTCGGGTAATGGTGACCCTGAGTCTACGTCAGCAGCAGCGCCAGCAGCAGCGGAAGCAAGTGCGGAGGTGTAGCGTTTGCTGATTAGATTTATCGTGACCGTTCCCCCTTTCGACGAGAGAGGGAGTGAACGGTTACCCTTTTATGGAGGAGCGCCATGACCGAATATCTTCTAATTCTGGTTAGCACCATTTTGGTCAACAACTTCGTATTGGCGAAGTTTCTCGGCCTGTGTCCATTTCTAGGAGTCTCCAGGAAGGTAGAGCCTGCGCTAGGAATGGCTTTGGCAACAACCTTTGTGATGACTTTATCCGCTGCAATTACTTCCTTGGTGAATAGCTATTTGCTCATCCCGCTGGATCTAGCGTATCTGCAGACGATTAGTTTCATCGTAGTGATTGCGGGTACCGTGCAGTTTACCGAAATGGTGGTACGAAAAACTAGCCCAGTTCTTTACCAGCTATTAGGTATTTATCTTCCACTCATTACCACCAATTGCGCAGTGCTCGGTGTGGCGTTATTAAACGTTCAGAATCACTATGATTTCTTGCGCTCTACGGTATATGGTATGGGTGCCGCCCTGGGATTCTCTTTGGTGTTGGTACTGTTTGCGGGGATGCGCGAACGTATCAACGTCGCCGATGTGCCCGAAGTCTTTCGAGGGGCGCCGATTGCCTTGGTGTCGGCCGGGCTCATGTCTCTGGCCTTTATGGGATTCGCGGGTTTAGTTCGCGAAGGATGAGTGCCATGCTTTCCGCTATCGTTTCCGTCGGCGTCCTGTCTTCTTTTCTGGGAGGCGTTTTGGGCTATGCCGCGATTCGCTTCCGAGTACAAGGTAATCCACTGGCCGAGAAAGTCGAACAGATCTTGCCTCAGAGCCAATGCGGCCAATGTGGTTTCGCGGGTTGCAAGGGTTACGCGATAGCCTTGACCCAAGACCATACTGAAATCGATCGTTGTGCGCCGGGTGGGCAGGCTGTAATTATGATCCTATCCGATCTGTTGGGTCGCGAACCGCCGCGCACCGTGATGGCCGAGAAACCTCCGACCGTCGCCGTCATCAATGAATCAATGTGCATCGGTTGTACTCTATGTCGGCAGGCGTGCCCCGTGGATGCAATTGTCGGGGCCGCCAAACAGATGCATACTATAATTCGCGATGAGTGTACTGGCTGTGAATTGTGTATCGCTCCCTGTCCGGTAGACTGTATTAACATGGCGCCACTGCCCCAAGATATCCTCACCTGGAAATGGCCCTATCCAGAGTCACCAATGTAAAATCAAGCGGATGAAAAATTATCCCCCACTCTGGTCCCTACCTGGTAATGCGAAAGTCACGACGATAATTACGATCTTCAATTAAATCAACTGAGGTGCGCACCATGAAAAACGTTGCCCCATTGCGTTACGGCGTCGTATTCAAAAAAGCCTTTAGCGAACCAAAGGTCTTCAAGGGATTTGTTCGTGATTTTCTTGGGATTAACCTCGAAATTGACCGAGTGGAGACGGAGAAATCTTTTCCCGAGCCCGTTGGCAATGTGGCCTCACGCTATGATCTGTTCGCCGAGGACAAAAAAAATCGGATCATCGTAGACATTCAGCATGTGCGCCATTCCGATCATTACCATCGTTTTTTACATTACCACTGCGCTGCCTTGTTGGAACAGGTTGTAAAGTTTAGCGAATATACGCCAACCCGAACCGTCTTCACTATCGTCGTACTGACTTCCGGTGATAAACACAAGAATGACATCGCAGTCACTGATTTCGATCCGAAAACCCTAGACGGTAGATCATTAAACGAGATTCGTCACAAGATTCTTTATATCTGTCCAAAATATATTACTCCTCAAACACCTGAACCCTACCGAGAATGGATGCGTGCGTTCGAAGACACGCTGGATGGAAAGGTGGATGAAACCACCTATTCACTTATCGAGATTCGAAAGGTTTTTGAACTCATCGAGAGAGACACCCTTTCCCCGGAAGATCGTGCACGAATAATTGATGAACGTCGTAACGATAAATATGGCGAGGAAGAATTTAACAAAGGAATAACAAAGGGAATAGAAAAAGGAATAGCAAAAGGGGAGAGGAGAAAGGCCATAAAGACAGCCCAGGCCATGTTGGAAAGAAATATGGAGATCAACCTCATCTCTGAACTTACGGGTCTGTCCAAGATGGAGATTCTTCATCCTATGGAAATCATCTCATCTGATGATGAGCAAACAAAATCCGACCCAGCAGAGGATTGGCTACTAGAGTTGCCCCGCGATGAGTAATTATTTAACCCAAGTTGCTATCTATGCGGTGAAAAAAAGAAAAACCCCTCCCCCCCCCGGGAGAGGGGAGAAAAACGCGCTAGGTAGCAACTTGAGTTAGCTATCATACTCAATCGAATCAATCAAGGTACGCACATGAAAGACGTTGCCCCATTGCGCTACGGCGTCGTATTCAAAAAGGCCTTTAGCGAACTCGGAGTATTCAAGGGATTTGTTCGTGATTTTCTTGGGATTAACCTCGAAATTGACCGAGTGGAGACGGAGAAATCTTTTCCCGAGCCCGTTGGCAATGTGGCCTCACGCTATGACCTGTTCGCCGAGGACAAAAAGAATCGGATCATCGTAGACATTCAGCATGTGCGCCATTCCGACCACTACCATCGTTTCTTACATTACCACTGCGCTGCCTTGTTGGAACAGTCCGTAAAATTTAGCGAATATACGCCAACCCGAACCGTCTTCACTATCGTCGTGCTAACCTCCGGTGACAAACACAAGAATGACATCGCAGTTATTGATTTCGATCCAAAAACCTTGAACGGTAACCCATTAAACGAGATTCGTCACAAGATTCTTTATATCTGTCCAAAATATATTACCACTCAAACACCTGAGCCCTACCGGGAATGGATGCGTGCGATCGAAGACACTTTGGACGGAAAGGTGGACGAAACCACCTATTCGCTTATCGAGATCCGAAAGGTTTTTGAACTCATCGAGAGAGACACCCTTTCCCCGGAAGATCGCGCACGAATAATTGACGAACGTCGTAACGATCAATATGGCGAGGAAGAATTTAACAAGGGAATGAAGAAACAGGCTATAGAAACCGCCAAAGCCATGCTGGAAAGAAATATGGATATCAACCTTATCTCTGAACTTACCGGCCTGTCCGAGGCGGAAATTCTTCACCCCATGGAAATCGCACTACCTGATAACGAGCAAACGGAATTCGACCAATCAGATGATTAGCTATTAGGATTGATTCGAAATAAGCAATTATTCACCTTGACCTTAGTTTCGTTTCGACGTAAATTTCATCCGCCTACCTCCTCCCCTTTTTCAAAAGGAAGGAAAGAACACTGCTTTCCAGTGACAGAAGGATATGCGGGAGGAATGAAAAAATTGAAATAACGAACACACAACACCATACTTACTGAATGTTTTTATTCTAGAAATCAGGATGAGCCGTAATGTCAAGCATCTTTTCTCTGAACATACTAGAGGTAGAAATAGGTTTTACTGAGTTTACTCTAGGGATACTTTCAGTGGTAGTTCTTCTGTTTTTGTTTTTTATAATTTTCTACCTTATGCACTCCTGGATCATCGGACGGCGATTAGGATTATTAACGAGAAACTTAAACAAACGAACCGAAAATAAGGATGGTTCAGCATCAATTGAAAAATTGTTTATACATCCCACACTGAAGAATCTATGGAAAGAATATGACAAGACACTGCATGCACAACTAGAAGGTAAAATATTTGCTACAACACCCGCCAAGGTCATTTTTAATGAAGTGGTTCTACTAACCTGCGCGTTGGTTAGGGGACAAGCAAGTAAAAATAATCTATTAT
>CAUYTY010000016.1 GCA_963575655.1 Gammaproteobacteria bacterium
CGTCCAATATGCTATTTAGCTGGAGTCCCCTAACCAACGCGCAGGTTAGTAGTGGTGAGGAACTCGTCAGATGAACTATTCCCGAAATGATGCGGTTATCAACGAATTGCTTCAGCGAGTACGTCAGGGCGTTGAGGCGTAGAGGGATGTGATGTTGTTGGGAAACGTTGACCTGTTGAGCCCCCCCACCCCCTACGGTATGCTCGTTGCCCTCTGTATCCCCACACCCCTCCTAGACCTGACTTTGCCCCTGATACCCCGATGGAAGAACACTACCGCCCCGACCTTATCGAGCCCTTGGCCCAACGCTTCTGGGAAGAGACCCACGCCTTCCGGGCTGTCGAAGACCCGACTCGCGAGAAGTTCTACTGCTTGTCCATGTTTCCGTACCCCAGTGGACGGTTGCACATGGGGCATGTTCGTAACTACACCATCGGCGATGTCATCACCCGTTATCAGCGGATGCGGGGCCGTAACGTGCTTCAGCCCATGGGGTTTGATGCTTTCGGCCTGCCTGCGGAAAACGCCGCAATCCAAAACGCCGTGCCACCAGCGCGTTGGACCTATGACAACATCCGCTACATGGTTGGGCAACTCAAGCGTCTGGGTTTTGGTTACGACTGGGAGCGCCAACTCGCCACCTGTCACCCCCGTTACTATCGCTGGGAGCAGTGGCTATTCACCAAGCTCCACGAGAAGGGATTGGTCTACAAAAAGACTTCGGCCGTCAATTGGGACCCGGTCGACCAGACCGTACTCGCCAACGAACAGGTTATTGATGGTCGTGGTTGGCGTTCAGGGGCGGTGGTGGAGCGTCGCGAGATCCCCCAATGGTTCCTGCGCATCACCGCCTACGCTGAAGAATTACTCAAGGAACTCGACAACCTCTCAGGGTGGCCCGAGGAGGTGCGCACCATGCAGCGCAACTGGATCGGACGCTCCGAAGGGGTCGAGATTCGATTCGCGGTCGCGGGTCAGGCCGACCCATTGACGGTCTTCACCACCCGCCCCGACACCTTGATGGGGGTGACCTACGTGGCGGTGGCCGCCGAGCATCCCCTGGCTCTTGCTGCAGCCCAGGACAATCCCGCACTCGCAACCTTCATCGCCGCCAGCCGTCAGACCATGACCGCCGAGGCTGCGATGGAGACCATGGAGAAAAAGGGAGTTAAGACCGGTCTTCAGGCGTTGCACCCAATTACCGGCGCCTTGGTGCCGATTTATGCCGCCAATTTTGTACTGATGAGCTACGGCTCGGGCGCAGTAATGGCAGTCCCGGCGCATGACCAACGCGACTTTGAGTTTGCGCAAAAGTACGGCATAGCGATCCGCGCGGTGATCGCACCGGCCAATGGTTCGACCTGGGACTTCGCGACCGCTGCCTTTGTAGAACCGGGGATACTGGTGGACTCTGACCCGTTTACGGGGCTCACCTCGGCGGCGGCCTTCGATGCCATTGCGACCCACCTGGAGGCTGCCGACCGTGGTCGGCGTCAAGTCCACTACCGGTTGCGGGATTGGGGGGTGTCGCGCCAACGCTATTGGGGTGCGCCCATCCCGATGGTGTACTGTCCAAGCTGTGGCGATGTACCGGTACCTGATGATGACCTGCCGGTAGTGTTGCCCGAAGATGTCACCTTTGCGGGGGTCACTTCTCCGCTCAAGGGGATGCTCGATTTCCATCGGACTTCTTGCCCACGTTGCGGCGCCGAGGCCGAGCGTGAGACCGATACTTTTGACACCTTCATCGAGTCATCTTGGTACTACGCCCGCTACTGTGCGCGTAACCAGGATGGGGCGATGTTCGACGAACGGGTAAATTACTGGCTACCGGTGGACCAGTACATCGGCGGGATCGAACACGCGGTGCTGCATCTGCTCTATGCCCGATTCTTCCACAAGGCGATGCGCGACCTCGGACTGGTGCCGGCCAACGAGCCTTTCACCCGGCTCCTGACCCAGGGCATGGTGCTCAAGGATGGCTCCAAGATGTCCAAGTCTAAGGGCAACACTGTTGACCCCCAGGAGATGGTGGAGACCTACGGGGCCGATACCGTGCGGCTGTTCATGATGTTTGCCGCCCCGCCGGAGCAATCCTTGGAGTGGTCCGACGCCGGACTCGAAGGTGCCCATCGATTCCTCAAGCGCCTTTGGCGGTTGGTCTGGACCCACGTCACGGGTAGTGCTGTTATGCCAGCACCTGAGACCGCACCCGGTGATTGGGTGAACAACCTGACCACGGAACAGGTCACCCTACGCCGTCACACCCACCAGACCATCGCCAAGGCCTCCGACGACATTGGACGACGTACCACCTTCAATACCGCGATTGCGGCGGTAATGGAACTCATCAACGCCCTCTATCGGTTTGAGGACCCTTCCCCCGTTGGCCACACTCTACGGCAGGAAGCCCTGGAGGCCGTGGTGCGCCTGCTTGCTCCGATTGTGCCCCACATCACCCATGTTTTGTGGCAAGTCTTGGGTCACACCACTTCGGTGATCGATGCTCCTTGGCCCGAGGTTGACTCGGCGGCGTTGGTGCGTGCGCAGATAGATCTGGTGGTGCAGGTCAACGGCAAGGTACGTGGCCACATTGCGGTCGCGCCAGATGCTGGGTCCTCTGATATCGAGGCCACAGCCAAGGTCGATCCCAACGTTGCCCGTTATTTGGAGGGTAAACTAGTGCGTAAGGTAATTGTGGTGCCCGGGCGATTGGTAAATATCGTGGTGTGACAAGACACACAAAAAAATTACCTATCGTTCTAAATGTGGGCAGCGATCTAAATGTGGGCAGCGCTTAGGAAACGGATAGCCTGCCCCTGTAGATAGCAATAACTAACCTATCGACCAATCTGGCGGAAATCCATAATGATTGACAGTCGTATAGCGGTGTGTACCGCACGGCGTTATGTGGTCAAGATTGGCAGCGCCCTACTTACTAATGATGGACGTGGCCTGGACCATTCTGCTATTCAAGGCTGGGTGGAGCAGATTGTGGGATTACGCAATCTCGGGATCGAGGTGCTTTTGGTATCTTCCGGGGCGGTTGCCGAGGGAATGAAACGACTTGGTTGGAGAAAACGGCCGAGTGCGGTCCATGAGCTTCAAGCGGCAGCGGCAGTAGGACAGATGGGTTTGGTCCAGGCCTATGAATCCTGCTTTCAGCAATATCACATCCACACCGCCCAAGTCTTACTTACCCACGAAGACCTGACCGATCGCGAGCGGTATCTCAATGCCCGCAGTACCCTGTGTACTCTGCTGATCCTTGGCGTCATCCCGGTCATCAACGAGAATGACACCGTTGCCACCGAGGAGATCAAACTCGGCGACAACGATACCCTGGGTGCGCTGGTAGCGGGGCTGGTGGATGCGGATCTACTGGTCATCCTCACCGACCAGGAGGGCATGTACGAGGCCGACCCTCGCCAATTCCCCGAAGCCCCTCTAGTACGTCTGGCCCAAGCGGACGACCCACGACTGTTGGCGATGGCAGGTGCTAAGGGGGGAGCGTTAGGGCGGGGGGGAATGTATACCAAGGTCAAAGCCGCTGCTCGGGCAGCACGGGCCGGGGTAGCCACGATCATCGCTTGGGGACGTAGGGAACAGGTGCTTGCACACCTTGCCGCAGGAGAAGAGATCGGTACCCTGCTGTTGCCCACCACCGAGGTTGAAACAGCGCGTAAGCAATGGCTGGCAAGCCACCTGCGGGTACGGGGTCGACTTCATCTGGACCGAGGTGCAGTTCAAGCGCTTCAGGAGTCTGGCAAGAGTTTGCTTGCCGTAGGCGTATCGAGCGTCGAGGGAGACTTCGCGCGCGGTGCAATGGTGTCCTGCCTCGACCCGGAAGGCCTAGAAATAGCGCGTGGTTTGGTGAATTACAACGCTACCGAGGCACGGCGTATTGCGGGATTGCCTTCCCAACGCATCGCGGAATTGATCGGTTACGTAGACGAGCCAGAGTTAATCCATCGAGACAATTTGGTATTGATACCCTAGCCTGTGGAAAGAATTCACAACCCGGAGGGGTCGTAGGATTCTACGACCCCTCCGGGTTACAAAATACAAAAACTGGAGTTTCTGATCAGTCGTTTAGATAATGACTTGAGTTACTACCAAGGCATCCAGTTAAACATTCTGAAAGGCTGGCTCATTGAGCCCATATCGTTGGACATATTAGACCTTATCGGAAACCTCCTCATCACCCACCACAGTCAATATAAATCATGAGGTTGCGTTGTCCGGCAGAGCTAGGTAGGGGGTTTCCGATAAGGTCTATTGTAAACCCCGTGGCGCATCACCCCGGTATCGAAGAGCATCGCGCCCATACTAAGATTCATTTGGCTCATATCGCTGCTCATGGTTGCCATGTTCTTGTTCATGGTGGACATGTCTTTGCTCATGGTGGTCATGTTCACACTCATGGTAGACATGTCGCCTTTCATGCTGGACATATCACTGGCCATGCTGGTCATACTACGATTCATATTTTGGATAACCTGCCAGAGTTCAACCCCCACCCCGACAGCAAATATCATCACTAATGCAGCGAGAATAATGCCCAGAAAATTCTTTTTCTTCTGGGTCGTTTCCTGAGAGACCATTGCATTGTGGTGATCCGCAAACATCCTCGCTTGAATGTTCCATATCTGCTCCTGGCGTTCCCAGCGCATATCTAGATCGGAATTGACATCCTTGACTTCCGCTAACAGTTTCTCGAAAAGCTCGCGATCATCAAGCGGACGTTGAGAACCTTTAGCGTCTGAGCTGCCCCCAGAAGAGCTGGGCGTGGTGGAAGAGATGCTATCGGTTGGATGGTTATGTCATAATGTCCCTTAAGATTATTTGATCTGGTCTATGTGGTTTGTAAGTTGCCGGAACTACGGATCATTTTCTTATCGATACCTTCATACATAAACAGAACAGGCAAGATATTCGACGGAATAGATAAGTAATCCCATTACGCAAAGACATGCGCCGCAGAGCATCACCCTTTGCGGGTATGGCTGTCAAGGGTGGACATATCCAAAGTTAGTATCTAACGACCACATAGAATTACCTGGAGAATTAGGTAAAGTAAGAACTATATAGTTGGGTAGCAGATTATTAGTCTCAGTAATCTACCGTATGCACTGCGAGATGCTATCGGCGAATGTGATCGGGAGGGCATATGAGGTCGACTCCCCTTTCCTTGAGGTATGCCTCGATCTGATTAAAAATAACACCTTTGAGCACGCCGGTCAGCGTGATACCAAACAAACGATGTCATTGACGAATGCGACCCGGGGGTCATGTGGGCACTGCCTAGATAGATCATCTACGGTTATCGCGATGAAGAATTATACATTAGAAAACACGCGAGAACTCTGTTAGTATCCATCGGCAAGAACCGAAACAAATATGAATGCTACGAAGAGACCGAGACACGAATGACTACTGATCACCACTTCTTTGCCACCACTCCACGCGGCGCAGCCGGACTGCTTGCCGATGAATTACGCGCCCTGGGGGCGGAGGGGGTGCGTGAGAATCCGGGCGGGGTTCACTTCGATGGGAGTTTGGAAACCGCTTATCGTGCTTGCCTATGGTCGCGCACTGCCAACCGTATTTTGTTGACCCTCGCCGATTTTTCTGCCCCCAATCCTGACGCGCTCTACGAAGCTGTGGCCGCTTTACCTTGGGAGGATCATCTCGACCCTGACGGCACGCTGGCCGTGGATGTAGCGGGCAATAGTCCGGGACTTACCCACAGCCAATATGCCGCCCAGCGCGTCAAGGATGCAATAGTAGACCGTTTTCGTAGTCTAATGGGACGACGTCCCTCGGTAGATTTGAAACAGCCGGATCTCCGCCTTAATCTTCACCTCTATGGTGGACGCGCTACACTGAGCCTGGACCTTTCTGGGGCGAGTCTGCATCGGCGTGGTTATCGACGTGCCGGAGGCGGGATTGCCCCACTCAAGGAGAATCTCGCCGCGACTGTTTTATTGCGTGCCGGTTGGCCAACGATTGCGGCTGGGGGAGGAGGGTTAATGGATCCGTTGTGTGGATCCGGGACTTTCCTGATTGAGGGCGCGCTAATCGCTGGCGATTGTGCGCCAGGCTGGCAGCGCGACGAGTGGGGTTTCACAGGGTGGCTCGGTCACATCCCTGCACTGTGGACACGATTGTACGCCGAGGCAGAGGAACGCCGCGCCGCAGGACTAGCACACATTCCCCCAATCATGGGCTACGACGCTGATCCTAGTGTGGTACGTACCGCCCTCGAAGCCGTAGAACAAATTGGGCTTGGTAAATACATCCACGTCGAACAGCGAGAATTGGCTGCTTGTACGGCACCCCAAGCACCACGAGGATTGGTGGTTGTCAATCCGCCCTACGGAGAACGTTTGGGAGAGGTATCAGAATTGACCGGTCTCTACGCACGATTGGGAGAAGTACTCAAAGAGCATTTCGATGGCTGGGAGGCAGCCGTCCTGACTGGAAATTCTGATCTAGCGAAACGTTTAGGACTACGTGCCTGGCGGATGCATCCCATGGATAATGGTCCCATCGAGTGTCGCTTATTGCGTTTACACATCACCCCAGAATGGCGAATGACCTCCCGGCCCTTGAGCAATTGATAACCATTCATTCCTCCTCTCGTTGAAAGCGAGTGAAGCGTTATCCAAATCACTTTACATTTGGGAGCGGAACCATGAACGACATCAAATTGCAATGCGATGGTCAGAAAGACAGTGGTCGGTGCGATAGCGTCGCCTCCGTGGCCACTAAAAGCGGTCTTCACCTGTGTCGTGACTGTGCGATAGGTTATGGCGGTAAATTCGCAACTCCCCAGGACGAGAACCGAGTGAAGTGGTTCATCGAGTCATTAACGGATACCGACGACGGCGCTTGATGCAATCACGCTAGATAGTCGTTCATTTCCTCCTGGGAGCGCGGGCGTCTCGCTCGCTTTTGTGCGGCCAAGATGAGATGGTCACGCTCCCAAAGGGATTTGGATGGTTACGTACCAATCAGGCCACGGTAATAGCAAGTCCTGCACGACTGGCCAGCCCAACAAAATCTGGGAAAGAGGTATCTACATTGGCACAGTCTAGGATACGCAGGGTGCCTTGAGCACGAAGGGCGGCCATGGAAAAGGCCATGGCAATCCGATGATCACCATGACTATCGATCTCTCCACCACCGAATGAACCACCACGGATCACCATTCCATCTGGGGTTGGGGTCGCATCTACCCCGAGGATGTGTAGCCCATCGGCCATTGCCTGGATACGGTCGCTTTCTTTGACACGGAGTTCTTCCGCACCGGTCAGTATGGTCTCTCCCTCCGCACAGGCGGCGGCAATGAACAGAGCTGGGAATTCGTCGATAGCAAGCGGAACCCATTCGGGTAGGATGGAAATTCCCCGTAAGGGTGCGTAGCGCACGCGCAGATCGGCTACTGGTTCACCGCCCACCACGCGTTCGTTCGAGATCTGGATATTGGCCCCCATGGCATTGAGGATATGCAGGACCCCGGTACGAGTGGGATTAACACCAACATGCTCCAGAACTAGGTCAGAACCTGGGGTAATGGTTGCACCTACCAGAAAGAAGGCAGCCGAGGAAAGGTCGGCGGGGATCTCGACGTTGGTGGCCCGAAGCAGTCCGCCACCGGTGAGTTCTACTCGATTCCCTTGACGTTCCAGCGCGTAACCGAAGCCGGCCAGCATACGCTCGGTATGGTCTCGGCAGGGGGCGGGTTCGGTGATGGTGGTAGCCCCTGCTGCGTACAATCCGGCAAGCAGTAGGGCCGATTTGATCTGGGCACTGGCGACTGGTAGGGGATAGTCTATGCCCTCTAAGCAACGTCCGCCGTGTATGCGTAGTGGCGCGGTGCCTGCGGCGGTTGCCTCGATCGTCGCCCCCATGCGGGTTAAGGGTTCGATCACGCGACGCATCGGGCGTCGTGACAGTGAGGCATCACCCACTAGCACGGTATCGAAGGTCTGCCCGGCCAGCAGTCCAGCCATGAGACGCATGGAGGTCCCAGCATTGCCTAGATCCAACGGTGCGGATGGTGAACGTAGACCATGTAATCCAACTCCCTGAATAGTTAGGCGACCCTCACTTGGTCCCACAATCGGGACCCCCATTGCTTGAAAAGCGCGCAGGGTTGCCAGACTATCCTCTCCCTCCAGAAATCCGCTCACCTCGGTTACCCCATCCGCCAGGGCGCCAAGCATGATGGAACGATGGGAGATTGACTTGTCTCCTGGAACACGCAACCGCCCTAGTAGCGGTCCACCACCAGTTACCTCAAACGCTAGCATCATAATTAGCTTTAATAGGTGGATACGAAATTCAATAATGTAGGGATGAATATTCACTGCATTAGGCGATTAGCCCGCTAGAAACAAATACCCACGTAACGGCTGCGAAAGTGAGCAACAGTTACGTGGGTATTGTGTTGGATCCCCCTTTAACTCTCCGCAGTTTCCGGAAAGGGTTCTGCTAACTCGGCAAACGAGGTAGCAACTCAACCTCGGAAGATTCAGCAGATTCGGCAGATTCGTTGTCTTCAGGGCTGTCGTCCTCGCCCGCAGCGTCCCCATTGCCTTCTTCCAAGGAGGAGTTGCTGGTATCGCCATCATTACTCGCCCCACCAGGACGCCGCCGCCGCCGTCCACCACGCCGCCCACGCCGGGTACGTCGCTCCGAAGTACTGGTAGTGGCGGTAGTCTCGGCCAAGGAGTCGATACTAGTCTCGGTTTCAGTAACCTCCTCGGTTTCGGTAGACGCTTCCTCAGTGGTGGAGTCCGAGGGAGGAGCTGCCAGCGTTACATTTGGTTCAACGGCGGTCACGGTGGTTGGTACCACAACCTCGTCACTCTCTACCGGCACTACCGGGGGGGGGGGACGTTTCTGCTACGGGGCCAGGTTCGACACGGGCGAGGGGCAGCGTCCCGGGTTCAACAGCCATCGCCGCCTCGACGGACCACCGAAGGTCCTGAGGTAGGTCTTGGTCGGATGTAGCAGGTCCAGGTCTAGTGACCGTGTTCGTGGGCTCAAATGCTACGGGGGGATCAACGCGGGGCTCGATAATCCGTTCG
>CAUYTY010000017.1 GCA_963575655.1 Gammaproteobacteria bacterium
TAATGAGTTACAATCGATTAACCCACCCGTTGCACTTCAAGGTTGAATCCGCCTTCCTAAAACCAGAGCAATGAAAAAGAATTAAAATTGTCATCACCTCGGCGGGAGACATGATGAATTCCCGATCGCGTTGTGGCTTTTCTTCCGGCAAAAGCGATTGGCGCCACGCTGGTATGAAAACTCCATTAAAGTCATCAAGATCGCAAAATACCTTTGTTACATCAACGGGATTTGCGGTATTCATTGATGTGCTCCAGTGGTGAAGGATAATGGATACAGACACTTATCTTGTATCTTACGTCGAACTCAGGTTACCTAATGCACAACTAAACGGAAAACCCCCCTCCCCCGGAGGGAGACGGGTAGGAAAACCATTCGGCAATAATAGAAACTACCGAGTAGTCATCCAGATTACCCCTGAGAGCGCGACCATTTCCGTAACAGAAGGGTGAATGAATCAATCGCGTTTCCTGGGAGAAGTGAACGATTATCGATGAGTAATTGACAAACCACCAATAGAGGTAATGTGTTATGACTGTTGCACAGAAGTTGTATCTGTTAGTTTCTTCCGCCGTGGTTGGTTTGATTGGATTGTCTTGGTTGTGTTACTACCAGATCGGTAGTGTTTATACGTCAGCCAATTTTGCCAATGAGAATACTGTGCCTGCCCTGGTAATGCTTGATGATCTAAAAGATCACGTCCTGCGGATACGTATCGGACTGAATAATCTTTTAAATGCTGAGATCGAACGACGCATTGGCTTTGAGAAAACCCTTGCGGGAGACATTCGGGGCGTCAAGGAAAAAATGAAAGAATACGAGTCAACCATCGCCGATGATAAGGACAAAGCATTACTGGAACAGGAACGATCGCTATTTTCTCAATACGAACCAGGGATTGAGTCGATTCTAGGTGAGGCGCGCCAACAGCAACATGATGATAAAGCACGCGAGATCATAAAGAATGTTAGACCCACCGCCGAGAAACTATCTGACGTTATCAATGAGCATGTGATATACAACGTTACCCTGAGTAAGAAGGGTGCGAATGATGCGCTAGTCGCAAAGAGTGTCGCCATAAAATGGTCCATCATCATTGCACTGTCTCTGGTGCTAACGATTGTCGCCATGGGTTGGATGATTGTGCGTAATCTAATCCGCGCGCTTGGTGGCGAGCCAGCCAAAGCTGCGGAAATCGCCAATAAGATCGCTGCGGGCGATCTATCCAGTCAGATTGATCTGCGTACAGACGATACCTCCAGCCTGATGGTTGCGATGAAAACCATGTCTACGTCGATCCAGGTGCTGCTTGGCGAAATGAATCGCATGTCATGCGAACACGATAAGGGAAATATTGACATAAAGATTGACGCAACCAAATTCCAGGGTGGTTTCAAGGCTATGGCCGAGGGGGTGAATAACATGGTGTTCGGCCACATCGATGTGAAAAAGAAAGCCATGGCCTGCATCAAGGCGTTTGGTGAGGGAGACTTCGACGCCCCTATGGAGAAATTACCGGGTAAAAAGGCATTCATCAACGATACCATCGAACTCGTACGTAGTAATCTCCGAGGCCTAATTGCTGAAATGAATCACATGTCTGCGGAGCATGAAAAGGGCGATATCGATGTTAAGATCGATTCAACCAAATTCGAAGGTGGTTTCAAGACCATGGCCGAGGGTGTGAATAGCATGGTGTTCGGCCACATCGACGTGAAAAAGAAGGCCATGGCCTGTATCAAGGCGTTTGGCGAAGGTAACTTCGACGCCCCTATGGAGAAATTGCCGGGTAAAAAGATATTCATCAACGAAACCATCGAACTCGTGCGTAGCAATCTTAAGGCGGTTGTTGCGCAGACCGATATCATCATCAAGGCCGCAGCCGATGGCAAACTTGACAAGCGTGCCAACGCCGAGTTGTTCCAAGGTGGATGGAGACAGTTAATTATCGGTGTCAATCAAATCTTGGATAACATCATCCTTCCCATAAACGAGGCGATAGAGGTACTCGCCGAGATGGAGAATGGCAATCTCACCAAAGAGATTAAAGGTGACTATAAGGGGCAACTTAAGGACTTCAAGGATACGATCAACAACACTATTACTAAACTCGCGCAGGTGATTGACGAGGTACGTGGCGCCGCGAATGCTCTTTCCAGTGCATCAGTGGAAGTCAGCGCCACCGCCCAGTCAATGTCTCAGGCCTCTAGCGAGCAAGCCGCGAGTGTCGAGGAAACCACCGCTGCGATTGAGCAGATGTCTGCCTCAATCGGCCAGAACACGGATAATGCAAAGGTCACCGACAATATGGCATCCAATGCAGCACGCGAGGCTACCGAAGGAGGAAAAGCAGTGAAGGAGACGGTAGTTGCCATGAAACATATCGCCGACAAGATCGGAATCATCGACGACATTGCTTACCAAACCAACCTACTGGCCTTGAACGCGGCTATTGAGGCGGCCCGCGCCGGTGAACACGGAAGAGGATTCGCGGTGGTCGCAGCCGAGGTCCGCAAACTTGCCGAGCGCAGCCAGATTGCTGCGCAGGAGATCGGTGAGGTAGCAACAAATAGCGTAAATCTGGCCGAGAGAGCCGGTTCGTTATTGGGAACCATCGTACCGAGCATTACCAAAACCTCTGACCTGGTTCAAGAGATTGCCGCTGCATCAAAAGAACAATCATCAGGAGTTGCGCAAATTAATGCCGCGATGTCTCAATTAAACCAGCTTACTCAGCAAGGCGCCAGCTCTTCCGAAGAATTGGCCGCCACTGCCGAGGAGATGAGTGGCCAAGCCGAACAACTGCAAGGTATGATGGAGTTTTTCAAGGTTGAGCAGAGCGAAGGTTCTCATCGATCGGTTGCAAAGCAACAAAAGCTCTCCCACCTTCCACGGACCGCATTGGCATCTCCCAAGAAAGTAGTTCGTGCGAATCACGTAAAGGCAGAATCGGAGGAATTCATTAGTTTCTAATCGAGATTCACATCTACCAAGACGATAAATAAAACGTAACCGTTCACCCCTCTGCTGGAAATGGGTGAACGGTTACTTCAGAGAATCGTGAGGTTCTTGTCAACTTTTTTCCTCAATAGGAGGTAGCGATGTCGGTTGCTACTGCCGCGATATCCAGAATCACCCTGCAGAGGGTACGGTCCAACCCGCGAACCGGGATTGAGATCGTCTATCCCGACAGTGATGGTAAACCCATGGCCGGTAATACCCTACAGTTTAAAATTATCGTTACCCCTCAGGGAAATATTGCTGCGCTATTTTCCGAGTGATCGGACGTGTTTGTAGCAGGAAGTTGAGCGCCAGCAATACGCCGAACATGTCCGGCGTCTGGCCGAGCAACTGCGGGCGCTGGGGATCGATATTAGTGCATTGACATAGGAAACAGACATCTTACTGGATCAATGGGTCATTCCGTGCCCCGCTACGCCGAGGACACGCAAGGTAATCAGCGCCTCCTCGTAATCAAACGCCTCGATGTGATGCAGCAATGTCTCCCCGGTCGTACCAAGTATGGTACATAGGAATCCAGCATGTTCTCGCGCAAGATTATTGGCCCCCATATCTCCTTGCCTCAACAATTTTTCTAAACGATTAAGTAATACTGACAGATCATTCTCATCTATCAAATCGGATTCGGGCGTTATTTTGGGGATCGCCGAAAGGATCGCCAGCGATTGAAGGGCTGTAATTAGTTTCGGTAATTCGGTGGCCAGAGTTGCACCGTGTCGCTCAATTTCGGTACGATCGGCATGCTGACAGACAGCGGAATGCAACGCCTGAGCGGCTTCGTAGACAATTCTCGCCCCTAGATTGCCCGCCGCCCCCTTAAGGGTATGAGCAAAACGTCCTACCTCCGCAAGATCATTGGCCGCCAACCGCTCACAAATGAATTGGGCATCCGATTCATGACGTTCAGAAAACATTGCCAGCAGACGCAGGTAGGTATCCATCTTGCCACGCACGACGTTCAATCCGTAGGTCGCATCCAATCCCGGAATAGCTGCCAAACGCCCCTGCCATACTGTCTCCTCTACCGCCATCGATGTTGACGAATTTGGGTTGGGTATTGGGACCTCAACCGGCAACCATTTGAGCAGGGCCGTATAAAGGGCCTCGGGGTCCACCGGTTTTGCCACGAAGTCATTCATGCCCGCATCCGTACAGGTTCGACGGTCTTCATCAAAGGCATTGGCGGTCATGGCAAGAATGGGTATTTTCGCCGCTCCCGGCAATGCACGAATAGCTCGGGTTGCCTTTAGGCCATCCATCTCGGGCATCTGCACATCCATTAGAATTAGATCGTAGTTATCGACCTGGACCTTTTCCAACGCCACCAAACCATTTTCCGCAGTATCTACCACGAGGTGTGCTGCATGTAATAGGTCTAGTGCTACCTCACGATTAATGGCATTGTCCTCCACCAACAGTAGACGATATGTCCTTAGTGAATCAATAAGATCATTCGCGACCGCAGACAAGGGGGCAGTGTCTGATTGATAAATATTCCCAAGAGGGGGATCTAATACCGGTAGCGAGGTACGGCGGCGCAATTCTATTTCGGCCTCACCCCGAATCGTAGATGTAGTGGTCGATGCCCCCTGTCCTCGACCAAGACGAACCGTAAACCAAAAGCTACTACCTTGACCCGGAGTACTCTCCGCCCCGACCTCACCGCGCATCATGTGCGCCAGATGCCGTGTGATGGCTAATCCCAAACCGGTACCACCATATCTGCGTGTCGTTGAGGCATCGGCCTGTTCGAATGCCTCGAACAACTTCGGTAATTTCTCGGGAGAGATTCCAATACCAGTGTCTCGTACCTCGAAACGTACCAACAGCCCATCTTCTCCCTCTTCCAACAGGTGGGCACCCAGGACTATACCCCCTTGCTTAGTGAATTTGAGGGCATTACCAGCATAATTGAGCAAGGCTTGGCGCAAGCGGGTCGGGTCGCCTCGCAACCAAAGATGTGGTTCATCAACCTCCGTTTCGAGCGTAAGTCCCTTAGTTTTGATCACATCGGCGGTCAGCGAGTAAACGTAATCCAGAACGGCACCCAGGGCAAAGTCGGTCTCTTCTAATTCTAATCGACCCGCCTCAATCTTGGAGAGGTCGAGGATATTGTTAATGATCGAAAGAAGATGACGGGCAGCGGCGTCGATTTTATCCAAGCGCTCAGCCTGTTCCGTGCTCGGCCGTCCTCGCTGTAAAAGGTGAGTCAGACCCAAAATGGCATTCATGGGGGTACGAATTTCGTGACTCATATTGGCCAGAAAGGCACTCTTGGCACGACTAGCAGCCTCGGCCCGCTCTCGCGCCTCTGCAAGCGCCAGCGTACGACTTTCTACCAAATCCTCCAGGTGGTGACGGTGGCGATCCAATTCGTCAGCGAGGCGTTTTTTCTCGGTAATATCTTCCTTAACCGCTACGTAATGGGTGATACGCTCGTCTGGCTGGCGAATAGGAACAATAATGGCGAATTCTACATACTCGCTGCCGTCCTTGCGCCGATTATAGATCTCTCCTTTCCAAGGCTGACCACTTTTTAGTGTCTCCCAAAGAACCTCAAAAGTCTCTTTCGGGGTGCGGCCAGATTTGAGAACACGCGGGTTCTTGCCGATCACCTCTTCTCGGGTATACCCGGTACTACGCACAAAGGCCTCGTTCACATATTCAATACGAGCATTCAAATCAGTAATCACAATACTCTCGGGACTCTGTTCGACGGCCAAAGAGAGTTTACGTAACTGGTCTTCAGCCGTTTTACGTGCGGTGATGTCACGGGAGATCCCGAATAGCCCAATGACTTTACCGTCTGCATCATGAAGTGGCCCCTTGGTGGTCAATAGGGTACGTACCCCATCCCCCGTCGTAATCTCTTCCTGAAAGGTAAGGACACGGTTTCCGGCCATAACACGCCGATCGTCATTTTTGATTCGCTCTGCTTGGGCATCGGGAAAAATCTCCGAGTCATCTCGCCCCAGTACCTCTTCCGAGCGCCGACCGATAATCCGCGCAGCTTCCCGATTGAATAATAAGAAGCAACCCGCAGTATCTTTGACCACAATAGGATCGGTCGAGCCTTCGGCAATCGCATTGAGCAGTTGTAACGCACGCAAGCGTTCCGCCTGAATAGCACGCTCACGTCGGGAAGTAACTAATTGCTGGTGTTGATGGAACAAAAATACACTGGCGATGCTCATTGATAACGCCAGCAGGCCAATGAGTGCAATCCAGAGCGCATCCCCACGGGTCGATGCATAAACCTCTGAACGATCCAGTTTGGCCAATAGAAACCAATCGGTACCCGAGATGCTACGCATTACCCCTACCGATGCTACCCCTCGATAATCATTCCCCTCTACCGGGCTACCTTCTTGCGCCTCCTTACGTAATACTTGAGC
The DNA here is from genome assembly GCA_963575655.1 of Gammaproteobacteria bacterium. Classification (NCBI taxonomy): domain Bacteria; kingdom Pseudomonadati; phylum Pseudomonadota; class Gammaproteobacteria; species Gammaproteobacteria bacterium. Next base: position 6,417 of record CAUYTY010000017.1, read on the forward strand.
GGCCAACAATTTTTTTTGTATTACCGGGAGACGCAATTTCATTGCAGTATTGCTCCAGTGACGAAGCTTATTGAGATAGAGGATCTCGTCACCGTCACGTCGGAACAACACGATTTCACCGCTAATACTGGGCACCGGCCAGGTTTGAAGGGAGGGAAAACTTTCGAGCAGGTGATAGAGCAAGTCGTGATTGGTAGCATCACCAATATTTTGCCAGTGATGTGAAGGGCCGGCCCCCGCAAGGTCGGCGTGCACGAAAGGGATATCACCGTAGTATTTGCCGAGCCAGTCGGTGATCTGTCGGACCTTAAGGTCAGCAATCGTCTGCAGCCGGGCAATCTCCTTATCTTTTTGCTGCTGCAAGGTGTGGAGGATACCGCCCGCTGTCAAGGCAACGATGGCTAGGGTGAGCAGGGCCAGAGGAAGGAGCAACGGTTGCGGGTTCGCCACGGGTACCGAGGGGGCATCAAGCCGACGCTGCATCAGTCGGTAGAGCATCAGAGCGGTGATGGCAACCGCAACCCAATCCTTAAGGATGCTCGCCAGGGCGATCTGGGCTGGGTCACTGAATAGCCACGCCACTGCCTTATCGGAGATCAGGATCCAGAATGCGGCGAAGGTCGCGTAGAACAAAACAACCGTCAAGATAGGGACTGGAGCCCGGGTTCTTCCATCCGCAGAGGGTTGGTCAGAATTCTCGATTTGCATGAGCGATGCCAGGTTGCTGTGCGACGATGAGGACCTCCGTCGACATCTGCGGCGTCTTGGTATCGTGCCAGATCCATGGAAAAAGCGACATGCCAAGGCAATGACGGTACGGGATACGCGCTATTACCTTTCCCTACCCCAAGTGGGGAGGAATTACGAACACCTTAGGAGAAAACTGCCAAATTGATGGTTTATATCCTGATGCACGGAGCCTCAACAAACCGTTCTCCGAAACTTACCCATCTATCACGATGACAAATGGTGTTCGGTTCCTGCTTCATCGAGGCTGCCCAGGGAATGGCTTGGTTTTCGCCAGTAAGACTCCCCTTAGCGGGGAGTCTTACGCGGATTGCGCCGCAGCCGACAACTCCCCCAGGTCTCACGACCTCTCCACAGGCTTAAGATTCCGTGGAACTCACGGTACGTTAATATTGTTGACTATCCAGTTTGGTTTAGTAAACGAGCCGAGGTTGATGAAAACATCCAGTGGTCCTATGTCGAGGGATGTATTTGTGAATGCATGTCCATAAAAGAGCGCATACCTGACACCAGTCGATTATCCATCTGAGTGACAAGCTAAGTTATCTGCATGAAAAAGCTAGACCAACTGGGTTGACACAAAAATTTTTGAGAAAAAGACTCGGAGATTAGTTGCTACTTTCCCGCAGAACTATGGCATAATTAGCTCCAATACCTGTTGTTTCTGTGTGAACGCAACCACTCTTAACCATGTTCTTAAGACAGTTATCCCACTATACCCTACTCGCTGCGGCACTGACATCCTTCGCCACTAATGTCTGGGCGAATGAAGACCGCTGGATTCGGATCGATACCGCAGCCCACACCCTCTCCGTGTTTAGGGGGCAGAGCCTGGATCGTACCTACCCTAGAGTAGCCCTGGGGCGCGGTGGTGCAGCCAATGAACGACAAAGCGGCGATGGCGTGACCCCTACGGGAGAGTTTCGGATTGTCTGGATAAATCGATCCAGCACCTTCGATGTCTTCTTTGGGCTAAACTTTCCCAATGAGGAGCATGTAGAGCGGGCCTATCAGCGCCACCTGATCGATATCGATACCTACTACGTCCTGCACACCGCTTTGACGGAGGGTCGATTGCCGCCTCAAGATACTCCCCTCGGTGGTACAATTGGCATCCATGGTCTGGGGGGCGGTGATATCGCTATCCACCGCAAGTTCGACTGGACTAAGGGTTGCATCGCTCTTACCAATGAGGAGATTGAGCAACTCGCCCAGTGGGTAGAGGTAGGGACCCGGGTCGTCATCCGTTGAGGTGGGTGCAGCGGCGGCGGCCTCAATATTGCCCTCGGGCCATCTACTCTGCTCCGCACCACCCAGGCTGGGGTGTGGCGTCGCGCTCTCAGAGTTTCTTCAGCGGTGCTTGAACCCGAGCCGTAGCACCAATATCATGCCAACAGTTGTCCCCCTTGGGGCAATTAAGTGTTTTTATCAACCTCCGATGGAGAAATTTAAATGCAGAAGACCATTGTAAAGATTGCTAAGTACTCCGCCCTGGCCCTCGTGATTGGCTTGGCTTCCGGCTGCGCTAGCAGCGATACCAAGACGACAGAGGCTGAGGCCACCACGCTGGCTAATCAGGCAATCAAGACCGCTAACGAAGCCAGCCGCAAGGCGGACGCTGCCATGAACGCAGCCCGGGCAGCTCAGGACTGTTGCGATCAGACCAAAGAAGGTATCAATCGCAGCTATCAGAAGAGCATGAGGAAGTAAGTCGTATCCGTGCAATAAAAAAGCCTCGTGGGCTAATGGCCACGAGGCTTTTTTATTTGGAGCAACAGAATTGAGTCGCCGCCTAACTTTTCAACCTAGCGGAATCCATTCATCTGGCTGGAAAGTTTGAGGTTCAACCAGTCCACCGAAAGGCAGCCGACAAGAAGAGAAGCGAAAGCGAGCCACCCTGGGATGCTTCTCCAGTCCCAGGCTCTGACGACGA
>CAUYTY010000018.1 GCA_963575655.1 Gammaproteobacteria bacterium
ATATAGCAAAGCCATTATAAAGTGATTAAACCCATGACATATTCAATTGATTTCCGTCGCAAAGTGCTCGCCATACAAGAACAAGAACAGCTCACCTACGCTGAAATCGCAAGCCGCTTTGGAATTGGGATTGCCACTTTGACGCGTTGGCGTTCACGCCTGGAGCCAAAACTAACTCGAGACAAACCCGCCACGAAAATTAATAGGGAATCGCTGGCGCGTGATGTTGAAATGCACCCTGACGCCTATCAATTCGAGCGAGCTAAACGTTTAGGGGTGAGTAGGAGCGGCATTGGTCAAGCATTAAAACGCATGAGAATCAGCTATAAGAAAAAAACACTATCACACCCAAAAGCAAATGAAGAGAAGAGAACAGCCTTTCAAGAGCGAATGGAAGTATATGAAACAGAAGGGAGAAGCATAGTTTTTATCGATGAGGCGGGATTCGCGGTGGATATGCCACGCCGCAACGGCTACGCGCCGATTGGCAAGCAAGATTGGAATGCTAAAGGGCGAGTGAACGCCATTGGAGCGTTGATTGGTATGTGTAACGCTCTTTACCGGAACCATCAATAGTAATGTGTTTTACTCTTGGATCACCCAAGATTTACTCCCAAAACTTCCTCCCAATTGCGTTCTTGTGATGGATAACGCAACTTTCCAATTCAAAAATCCATCAAAAATGCGGGCCATATTCTGGAATATTTACCACCTTATTCACCAGATTTCAATCCCATCGAACATAAGTGGGCGCAATTAAAGGCGATTGACAAAAGAGAACGCCGTACTACCGAGGAAGTCTTCGCAAATTATGCGTAATCATTTTATGGTGGCTTTGCTATACCTGACCAACTTATGAACTGTGCTATAGGCTACTTCAATAGCATGTTCTTCCTTAAGCCAGATTTGAATCTCTTGATAACTTCCAAAACCTTCCTCGCTCCTCAATTTAATAGTTAGGTCCTCCACAGCTTCGATAGGGATGGTGCAGGAACTTTTCCTTCCTTGATAATCCATTTCTAATAATTTACCCAATCCAAAACTCTTATATCTATTCATCCATTTGATAATTACGGGCAAACTCCTACCCAAAAGGGCTGCGTTTTTTTTCGACCTGTCACTAGACTATACCAATTATATACAGAAATGTTCTTTATCCGTTATATTGGCCATCTATCAGATTTCATTTCTCGTTTTCTTGAGATACGGAAAACTCACTTGAGGTTCAACGAGTTGAAGGTTTACGTTATGCTAACGTTAATGAACTTTGAGTTGGTATTACCGCCCAGCATAAGGAACTTTTTAAGTGTAATTGGTATAGACTCACACCAATATAAAAACTGTAGCCGTTCTCTTTTGCTGACATTAGTTTCAGAGCGCAATAACAAAAGAAACTCTTCATGCGTCTCTTTGAATGTAAAAATAAGGGCGCGACTCATAATTTCTGTCCTCTTTTAAATTGTGTTATATGGTTAATCCTGTCATCTAACATAAGGAAACTTTTAAGTGTAATGGTATAACACTCCAAAGTTATTTGGGCGGAAAGTTACCCGATACCCATGCCCAAAGAATGGCTACCGCCATGTCCAGCTCTAAAACACCACCGAGGATTCATTACCATGAAATTCTGCATCACATTCGCTGCCCTTGCTATTTCTAGTATTTCCCTCGCCGATGAAGTCTCGGTAGCAGTTTCCACCAACTTCATCGCGCCGATGCAAAAAATTGCTGCCGATTTTGAAGAAGAGACTGGTCACAAGGCCCAACTTGCTTTCGGCGCTACAGGCAAGTTTTACACCCAGATCAAGAACGGCGCACCGTTTGAGATATTGCTCGCCGCTGATGAAAAAACACCGGAAAAGATGGAAAAGGAAGGCATTGGTGTAGCTAATAGCCGTTTTACCTATGCCATAGGTAGATTGGTATTGTGGTCCGCTGAGCCCCACGTTGTAGACCCAGAGGGTAAGGTACTCAGGAATGGCCAGTTTGAACATTTAGCGTTGGCTAATCCAAAACTAGCGCCCTACGGTGCCGCTGCCATGGAAGTCATGGAAAATTTGGGTCTGCAACATGACCTCCAACCGAAATTTGTCCTCGGCGAGAATATTGCCCAAACTCAGCAATTTGTTTCTACCGGCAATGCTGAAATGGGCTTTATCGCTCTGTCGCAGGTATTCAAGGACGGTAGGATCACGAATGGATCGGCGTGGATCGTTCCGTCTAATTTATATCGGAAAATTCGCCAAGACGCGATCATGCTCGATAAAGGAAAAGAGAATCCATCTGCGGATTCGTTTATGAAATATTTACACAGCGAAAAAGCCATAGTAGTAATTAGGCGCTATGGTTACGAGATTTAAATATTTATTTTCTACGCGGACTATTCAGATAAGCGAGAAGAACCGCCTAACCAAATTTTTCGTTGAACAATAGACCTTATCGGAAACCCCCTACCTAGCTCTGCCGGACAACGCAACCTCATGATTTATATTGACTGTGATGGGTGATGAGGAGGTTTCCGATAAGGTCTAATGTCTTCCGCAACAAGAAAGAAGATTATAATGATTTAGTTATGTTGCTTGCATGCGGATTACATAACTTTCGTAATTTTCGCAGAATCCACTCATATTAAATATCTGCACGCCATGACTAATCACTAGCAATACTTTTAATTTCTGATTCCCGCTCCTTCATCCAATATAAACAACATTCTCGCTCATCCATTATTCTGTTTGTTGGTGGATTAATGCCTGAAATGGATTTATGGTTAAAAGAACAATTATGATAATTCATTCTTAGCATTACGCATGGGAAGGTTGGTATTGTTTAACAATCGTAATATCAATTTGTAATAATGTGATTAGAATGACCGATATAGGTTCCCGATAAGGTCTAGTGACTAAAGTTGCCAGATCCTTACATTTGTCGGTAATATTGCCTTATGATGCTAATCCGTGCCACAAGAGAGTTTCTCAAAATGTCTTTACCATCCCTACTGTTTGCCCTCATCCTGGGTGCCCTCACCACCGCCGCCGGAGCGGCCACTGCTACTATGACAGACACTTCACCCCGCGTACATCTTCAGACCACCGAGGGTACTATCGTCCTGGCCTTGGATGCCAGCAAAGCACCAAAAAGCGTAGAGAATTTCCTGGCCTACGTTCGTGCTGGTCACTACAACGAGACCATCTTCCACAGGATAATCAAGAACTTCATGATCCAAGGCGGTGGTTATCGGACTAACTACGAGCAGAAACCGACACTCCCACCGATCCAAAACGAGGCCGGTAACGGGCTACGCAACGATCGGGGGACTATCGCTATGGCTCGTACCTCCGACCCTCATTCGGCTACTGCCCAATTCTTTATAAATGTGGTGGACAACAACTTTCTGAATAAAAGTTCGAAAGATTGGGGTTACGCCGTGTTTGGCAAAGTTGTGGAAGGGATGGATGTGGTAGACAAGATTCGCGCCCTCCCGACCGGTGCTGATGGTCCTTTCCCTAGCGATGTTCCCAAAACCCCCGTCGTTATCGAGAAAGCAACAGTGGAAGGGGAATAAGTCAACGCTATTGTTATTACCTAAGTTAATCGTTGAGTCATCATTCGGTTAGGTAATGCAGAAATCCTTGGGGGGAGTCGTCGATTATGCCCTCCATACCTCTTGGATTCCGGCATCCCTGCCGGAATGATAGAACCGGGATGCCTAATTTTGGGAATAGGAAGAGGCGTGATGCACAGAAATGTGCGTTGTTGCGATTATTCCGTTTCGATCCGTTCCAAAGTTAGGCATTTTTGTGAGTAGTCCAGTTATCACTCCATCATGTACACTCTCTTCAAATATCTCCATATCCTCACGGTAAATATTACCATCAGTCTCTTCGTTGTACGGGGCTATTGGATGATTATTAATTCACCGCAGCTTACACGGCGCTGGGTGCGGGTTACTCCCCATATTAACGACACCCTATTGCTTACTGCCGCGCTCACCATGACCTATCTGAGTGGGTGGCATCTTTTTACTCAAAGCTGGCTCATCGCCAAATTATTAGCGTTGTTGGTCTACATTATTCTCGGCAGTATAGCGATTCGCCCTGGTCGTCCTAAATTAGTCCGCATAATTGCCTGGCTGTGTGCCTTGGTCGTCTTCGGTTATATCGTCCTGGTTGCGATCACTAAGGATCCTTGGCCATTCTAAAATAAGATGGACGACTGCACCATCGCTCCCGTTGATCTCGGCGTGTGGTATGCCGATCCGCTTTCGGTTGGGGCCGCAACGGAATTATTACAATTGGCACGAATTCGCCAACAAGCGGCTTATCGACAGGGGCAAGCGTGTTTTCGCGCTTGTTTAGATGAATTGGTCGCTAGTTTTTGGTTGGAGCGACCAGTAGCGTTGGGTTTCTCTACGCTAACCAAGGATACTAACCATGATCTGGAACGAGCAATGGCAAGACTGGTCTATGGCCAATTGCTGATGAGTCGACGCCGACCGGATGCATTGAATCACCTGCAAGCCGGTTTTGCCCTGGCCTGGAATATTCTACCGCCCGCTGCTTTTTTCGAGGTATTGCGTCGTCATGAGCTATTGGCCTATCTACCCTCTCTGCCTGACGGGGGGTCTCCCCATACGCTGTCTGATTTGTTGGCAGAGGCGATAGTCATTCGCCGTTTGGAGATTGCTACCGGTCATATCACCTCTCTCCCGCGCATCACCAGAATCTCGCAGAGATTAGAAAATGATATTGAACGATAATAGTTTACTGAAATCCCGGGCCTACATCGCGGGTGACTGGGTAGAGGCTGATTCGGGGCTACGCTATCCGATAATTAATCCGGCCGATGGAGCTACCTTGGGGGAGGTTCCTAATCAGGGCGAATCCGATACCCTCCGGGCAATTAGCGCAGCGGAGGCCGCCTGGCCCGCATGGCGTAATCAAACGGCTGCCGCCCGCGCTGCTATTTTGAGGCGCTGGCATGATCTGGTTATTGAGCATCGAGAGGATCTGGCACGCTTAATGACTCTGGAGCAGGGAAAACCTCTGAGCGAGGCCCGTGGCGAGGTAAATTACGGCGCAGGGTTCTTGCAATGGTTTGCCGAGGAGGGGCGGCGTGTCTATGGCGATGTAATTCCTACCCCCGCTTCAGACCGCCGTATTTTGAGTATCAAACAGGCGGTGGGGGTGGTTGCGCTAATTACGCCTTGGAATTTTCCGCTGGCCATGTTGACGCGCAAGGCAGGCGCTGCGTTAGCTGCGGGTTGTACGGTGGTCGCTAAACCGGCAGGGAATACGCCATTGACCGCTCTGGCACTGGCCGCATTAGCAGAACGCGCCAAGCTGCCCAAAGGGGTATTAAATATTGTAACCAGCAAGGACCCGGTGACGATTGGTCGCGCATTTACGCAGAGTTCCGTAGTACGCAAGATCTCCTTCACCGGATCGACTGCGGTGGGTAAACGGCTCATGGCCGATTGTGCGGCTACGGTGAAACGAGTCAGCCTGGAGCTGGGTGGTAATGCCCCATTCATTGTCTTTGATGACGCCAACCTGGATGACGCAGTACAGGGGGCATTGGCCTCTAAATATCGCAACAGCGGGCAGACCTGTGTCTGTGCCAATCGTTTTCTGATCCAGGCGGGTATTTACGAAGACTTCACCACCCGTTTTGTTGCAGCGGTACAAAGACTCAAGGTGGGACCAGGATTAGAAGATAGTCAGCAAGGTCCATTGATCAATGAGTCCGCCATTCAAAAGGTGGAATCACTTGTGAAAGATGCTCTAAGTAAAGGAGCCAAGGCCCGTTGTGGCGGTAAGCGTCATGCCCTGGGTCGAACCTTTTATGAGCCCACCGTATTGACAGATGTAAATCAGGAGATGGCCTGTGTCCGTGAGGAGATCTTCGGTCCGGTAGCGCCACTATTGCGTTTTGATACGGAGGAAGAGGCTATTCGTATGGCCAACGATACGCCCTACGGCCTTGCTGCCTATTTCTATGCCCGTGATATCGGTCGAGTTTGGCGAGTGTCCGAAGCATTGGAATACGGTATGGTGGGAGTCAATCAGGGACTGATTTCTACCGAGGTGGCGCCTTTTGGCGGGATTAAGGAGTCCGGTTTCGGTCGAGAGGGTTCGAAATATGGCATTGATGAATATCTGGATATTAAGTATCTCTGCCTAGGTGGTCTTTGAAACGGTTGGTGACCGCCACTGCCTGGTGGTTTGGTGGTGGGCGTGGTGGGCGGGGCGCGCTAATCGGGTAGAACTCGCTAGTTTGAGTTTATCTCTACCATGATATGCGCCCTGCTTGTATACTCTGGAGACGAAAGCGTCTCTGTGTGGAGATTGTTTTCTCGTGGCCGTTCATTCTCCTCCTATTGGGGGTGAGGGATGGTTTTATTTTCCTGTCCGTAATCTTTATTTCCTACCCATAACTCGGAATGGAGACCTAACTATGAAAATTGTTTCCTTGTTGTTTGTTTTGCTTATCTCCTCGCTACTTACCGGTTGCGCCGCGCCTCTTCTGTTTGCCGGTGGAATTGCCACCGGTGCGATGGTTGCGGATGATCGACGTAGTACCGGGGCCATGCTCTATGACGAAGGTATTGAATTAGATGCGCGCAAGGCATTGGATAGCGATGCCCGGCTGCATAATGCGATCCACACTAACATTACGAGCTTCAATTCCATTGTCCTACTTTCGGGGGAGGCCCCCACCACAATTATGCGTTATCGGGCCGAGACCTTAGTACGTGAAGTTCCTCACGTTCGATTGGTTTACAACGAAATGACCATCGGTCCCCCCTCTTCAATGACAACTCGTAGCGCGGATACCATTGCTACCGTTCGGGTCAAGGGGGAGATATCGGCTAACAAATATGTAGACGCCAACCATGTGAAGGTCGTAACCGAGAATGGGGTGGTCTTTTTGATGGGTATGGTGAATCACTCAGAGGCGGACCAGGCTACTGAATCGGCACGCGCCGTATCCGGCGTAGCTAAAGTCGTGCGCCTATTTGAGCTAATAGATTAATTGCAACCACTCGCACTTCTCAACGAGAGGAGTGCGATAACGGTTACAACTGATCAACCTCCGCGGTTTTCCATCCGTGCCACCGCTGCAATTCGGGAAGATGGTTTGGTCACATCTGGGCGATAGGGGTGGACCAAACGGGGGTAACGATGGCTTACTCGTTCCACATAGTTCTGGGTCTCGGTGTAGGGCGGTACACCGGAATACTTTTCCACGGCCCCTTCTCCAGCGTTATAGGCCGCAGCCACGAGACGCACGTCACCCCTGAAATAGGCCATCAACCAACGTAAATATGCCATACCTCCTTTTATATTCTCCACCGGGTCGCTAATATCGTGTACTCCGAAACGTTCGGCGGTATCTGGCATGAGCTGCATTACCCCGCGCGCGTCTTTGGAGGAACGCGCCTTGGGATTAAAGTTGGATTCGATGGCGGCAATAGTCAATACCAATTCGGGGTCGAGTCCGTAATTCGGCGCCAGGGTGTAGATCCAAATACGAATTGCGGATCGGTCTTTGGGATTGCCGGGGGGAAGGGGTTGCAGGCCGCGCACTGGTGGGCCGGAATCGCACCGTGCGGCAGATTTTTTGGGCGCTGCCATGGTATCAAGGACGGCAGCGGCTATTCTGTCTCCTCCATCGGCGGCTTGAGCTAACCAGGCGGCGGCTTGCTCTTGATCCTTAGCATCGCTGTCCTGCAGATACATTCGCGCTAAAGCCAATTGTGCCCGAACTGAGCCCAGGCGCGCCGCTTGACAATAAACCTGATGAGATCGTTCGAGATTTGTTTTGATCCCGAGGCCGTGTTCAAAACGATTCGCCAGTTCGACCAAAGCCTCTGGATCCGCAGTAGCGGCGCGGTTGACTACGCGAACCAGGGATTCACGCCCTAGCGTATCCGTACTACCCGCAAGAATCGCCTCACTCCCTACCAATAATCCCAGCAACAGCCCCGCCACCAACCATTGGGTAGAAGTCCGATAGCTGTCAAGAATTATCCATCCAACCCGTTTTGCAAGACCAATCATAGCGACGCATTACCCATAACAAGACGGCCAAAAATCAGTTGGGGCAGCGACCGAGGCCCTTGACAATTATTCAAACCCATGGATTCATTACTCCTCTGGATAAATGCCGCGTAGCGGATAATGAATTTAGCTGTGGGTTTCAACCCACGGTTGGAGTGGGAGATTCCCATCGTCGCGTCGCGACGATTGAACGAACGTGATGACTTCAGAAGTAAATGTCAATCGTCGCTACGCGACGAGTATAACGAGTAACTCTCAACCATGGGTTGGAACCCATGGCTAAATTCATTACTCCGTAACGCGGCAGTTGTTACCCTGGTAGTTTTTTAACCGGGACTTGCCTAAGTGGTAGCCGCGGAAAAACAATGCAAACCGGGGTTTATTATCTGCTATTCGGCCAACTCTTTCAATACGGCGCGACAAATGCTCAAGGTGTGAAGGCGATGATAGCCAATGTGACAATCACCCCAAACGCAACACAAACTTCGATAACAAATATACCAACACGCTGTTAGCGTGTTTAAAGGCTATGGTTCACCCCATCTGCACAACTTTAGACTGGTGGCCCCTTCTTACACCCACGTAGGAAATTAAAAAGTCCCTCTCCCTCCGAATTCGGGAGAGGGACTTTTTAATTTCCTACGCAGAATCGTAGATACGATGTGTAAGGATCAGGTGTCGCGACCTAGATGGATAGCCGATTAAATAACCCAAGTTGCCACCTATTCAAAATTCGGGATCGCATCCAATCGTCCC
>CAUYTY010000019.1 GCA_963575655.1 Gammaproteobacteria bacterium
CCGAGGAAGTCTTCGCAAATTATGCGTAATCATTTTATGGTGGCTTTGCTATATTGCCCCAACTTTGAGAATGATGCTCATCTCGGCTTCTCTTTCTCTGACGTTGAGAATGATGGGGGGATTGGGGTGCTAACGCACCTTTTAGGTGTAATTTGGTATACAACGAAAGTTGGCAAAAACGAGTCGGAGGTACTGATGAAACGGCTATATTTCCTACTTCCAAACCCAGGAACTGCATGTCAAATAGTTACGGAGCTGACCAACGCTGGTGTTCGTATCGATCACATGCATGCGGTAGCAACCTATGGATCGGAGTTGCCGTGTGTTGATCAGGCCACGCTGCTTCAGACCAGTCAGTTTGGTCGAGGGACGAAGTTGGGCGTACTGGTAGGCGGCTTGGCGGGGCTACTGGGTGGCTGGTTGGCGATGCTCTATCCACCGCCTAGTCTGGAGGTCGGGAGGTCGCTGATCATGTTGAGTGGGGTGTTGGGGGCAGTGGGGGGGGCGATACTGGGGGGAATGGTGGCGCGCGACCGTTTGAATCCCGAAATACTGCCCTATGAGGGCGCTATTTTGCGCGGTACGGTGTTGCTCATGGTTGATATACCGCGTCATGAGATTGAGTTCATCACCAATTTGGTACAGCTCCATCACCCTGAGGCGATTCCCCACATTACTCCTTTACCGCAGCTATCCGTTAGCCCAAAGTAATTGAGACGCTGACTGGGATGCGTACGAACGCAAAGTTGCTACGTAAAAACGGTTGTATCGTCGTCATTCCGCTAAGGAATGCTGGAATCCAGAGGTTATGGCGGGCTGAGCCGGCGGGGCACGCCCCTGGGTTGTGGAATCCAGGCACTCCTTGCGAGATGACGATGATCTGACAGATTAATCGATGCGCAGTCTAAAACACGTTGGAGTTTTTACATACAGGTGATGCCCGTTCGAATGGCGTATTTAGTGAGTTCGGCGACGGTGTGTAACTCAATCTTACGCATGATGTTGCGACGATGTACGTCAACGGTGGTGTGGGCGATCCCGAGAATTCCAGAGATCTGTGGGGAACTCTTTCCTTCTGCCAACAGGCGTAGTACCTCCTTTTCTCGTTGACCGAGCCGCCGTTCCTCGCTAACAGCAGCGGCAGGAGGGGAGGGGGTTTTGTTAAGCTGGCTGGTTTGAACCAATATCGATACTGCGTCTGGGCAGAGATAGGTCTTACCCTGAGCTGCATTGGTGATGGCTCGTACCAATTCCTTCCCGGCGGCCAGTTTGACGACGTAGGCGACGGCGCCGGCGTCGAGCATTTCCATCACAAATTGTTTATAACCGAAAGCCGACAAGGCAACTACTCGTACCTCTGGGAATTTGGCCAACACGGCGCGAGTCGTTTCAATACCATTGATACCCGGCATACTGACATCCATAACGACAATCCCGGGTGTAAGTCGGGCGATAGTTTCCTCGATCTGTGAACCATCACCAAGCTCACCGACAACTTCAATTCCTGGTTCCTTGTCCAACATTAAGCGCAATGCCTCACGAAACATTGTATGATCGTCAACTAATAGTACACGAATAGTCATTGTCCACCCCCTTGTTTCAGTTTGCTGTCAATATTCTCATCCCGCAATAGAGGTACCCGTAGAATGACCGAGGTACCCTGGCCGGGGTGACTATGAATGGTCACGTCTCCCCCGAGAAAGCCTAAGCGCTCTCGTACACTAAATAATCCAAATCCAGAATCTCTACGTACCGTGGGTAGTGCGTTAGGGTCAAAACCGACCCCAGCGTCGCTAACGGTAACGATTAATTTACTGGCCTGATCATCACGTGCTAGGGTGACGGTGGCATTTTCCACTCGTGCGTGTTTGGCAATGTTGATCAGTAATTCCTGAATCACCCGAAATAGCGTCGCATTGACTGCTGGGTCCATGGGTTTCAAGCCCCCCTCATCATCAATACGGATGTTAAGTTTGTAGTTCTGGCGCATTTCCTCCGTTATACATCCTAAGGCAGGGACCAATCCGGTTTCGTAGAGGAGTGGTGGATTGAGATGAAACACCATCGCGTGAAGTTTCTGATTGGTTTGATCGATAACGGTAATACACTCATGCAGGGCCTTGGGGAGAGACGAGGGTATTTTTAACTTTTCAAGCCCAGTCACCTTGAGTTTTATTACCGCTAACATCTGGCCCAGGTCATCATGTAGATGTTGCGCTAATGTGCGCCGCTCACGTTCCTCGGCCATGGCCAGTGCCGAAAAAAGGGCGTGCAGCTTGTCGGTACACTCATGCACCCGTCGTTCATACAGTTCGCTGATCTCTCGGCGCATCACTTCAATGATGAGATGACTCTCAGTGATATCAGTATAGGTTACTATAACACCACTGATCTGATCGTTTCTGTTTTTGTACGGCAAAACTCGGCGAATATACCAATGTTTATTTCTTGTTTGAAACTCGTACAACGCTACTGCCTGTCTGGCAAGTGCCATTTCGGCGGCTCCGATTAGGTTTTCATCGCCGAAAGTCTGGGTAAAGTCGCTGATTAAGCGACCAATGTCACTAATTACCAGGTTAAATTGCTTTTGCGCCGCAGGGGTGAACCATTTTATACAAAACAGTTTATCGAGACAGATGGTGGCAATATCGCTACTGTCCAAGAAATTCGCAAGATCAACATTTGAGATCTTTAGTTCGCTTAATTTGGTTTCCAACTGTTGATTAGCAACAGTCAACTCCTCATTCAATGATTGTAATTCCTCCTTGGAACTCTCCAACTCCTCGTTGAGGGCGCGCAATTCCTCATTGATTGAGATGATCTCTTCGTTGGATGCCTTGAGTGACTCATTAGCTGCCTCAAAGCAGTCGGTAGTATTTCTCAAATCGTTGCGGGTTGCGTCTAGCTCCTCTTCCAGTTGGTGTACCAAACTCCAGTCGGTATTTTGATCGTTGGCGATTAACGCGGGCTGTTGGGTATAGCAAAATACTACAAGAAAGAGTTCCCCTAGATCGCCACCCGAGGTTGGCGTGATGGTGACCTGTACCGGAACACAATCAGTGTCGTGCCGCATCTGCATATTAATCGAGGCAGTGGTGCGGTCGCTGTTTGCTGCCTCGCGTAGCGCCATGCGTAGGCCGGAACGGAGGCCTTCCCGAACCATCTCTGGTAAGTTCAGGGTTGGTACCCCTTGGGGGCGAACGAGAAACTCATCCGTTGGACCAGAAAAATACAGTACCTCGTGTTTACTGTTGATCAGTACTGCGGCTGGTGAAAAGCGTTCAAGAATCAGTTTCTGAGCAATGTTCACAATTGGACTCAGCAACGGTACCATGCGTGGGGGGGGGGGCGAGGGGTGTTAATTCGCGGGTGTTGGTTCGCAGTGGAAAGGGAGGTGGAACTGAACGGATGCTACCTTCACGTTGGTAAATCCGCCATTCTTTCGAGATTAATCTGAATAGGTTATCATGATTGTTATTCGATTCGGCACTGCCAAGAAAGAGATAGGCATCTTGGTTTAGTGCAAAATGAAAGATGCTCAGGATATGTTTCTGTACCTTGGGTTCAAGGTAGATTAGTACGTTTCGGCAACTGATTAGGTCAATTCGTGAGAATGGCGGGTCGGCAAAAAGATTCTGGACACCAAAAACAACCGCGGTGCGCAATTCACTAGTAACTACGAAATCTTGTTGACTCTGATCTTCTATGAAATAGCGTTGGAGGCGTTCGGGGGATATGCGGTCAGCAATTCCGGTTGGGTAATGGCCACGGCGACCAACCTCAAGCGCATGGCTGTTGGTGTCGGTCGCAAAGATCTGCACAGAACAGTGTTTATTGGCTTTGCGCAAGCAGTCAAGGACGATGATGGCTACGGTGTAGACCTCCTCGCCGGTGGAGCAGCCCGGAACCCAGATCCGAATATGCGCGTCATGAGATTTGGTTGCCACTAACGGCGCAATCACCTCAGTTTCTAGCGCCCGCCAGGCATCGGCATCACGAAAAAACTCAGTAACTCCAATTAGCAGGTCATGAAATAGTGCATCGACCTCTGCGTGATTCTGTTCGAGTAACGCGACATATTCTGCCTTCGTCCGAGTGCTACGCAAGTCCATTCGTCGTTGAATGCGCCGCTGCAATGTAGTGCTTTTGTAGCTCGAAAAGTCGTAACTGTGGCGGATTTGAATAATTCCGAGAAGCCGCCGCATTGTCGGGGTATCTATTTCATTATCGCCGGTTTTGGCAGAGCTAGTGACGTAGGGGTGGAGGGCGTAACCAACCAAAACCTCGGGCATTTGTTCAATCGGTAGCACGTAGTTGGCGATGCCGGTGGCGATGGCACTGCGCGGCATACCGTCAAACTGGGCCATGGAAGGTTCTTGAACGAGGACGATACCGCCATGGATGGAAATTTTTTTGAGGCCAAGCGCGCCATCGCTACCATTCCCGGAGAGAATAATGCCGATCGCCTTAGTGCCACAATTTGCGCCAAGCGAGTTAAAAAAATGGTCGATGGGGAGTCGTAGTGATTGATGATGAGCTCGTGGCGTTAAGTGCAGGCGGTTCTCAGAAATAACTACTTCTTTGTCGGAGGGCAGAGTATAGACGTGATTTGCTTCAATCAAAGCTCCGTCGACTATTTCATTTACCGGCATCGCGGTATATTTTCCGAATAGTTCGGCCGCTAAACTGGTATGGGTTGGGTCTAGGTGTTGGATGATTACGAAGGCGATGCCGCTGTCAACGGGCATGATCTGTAAGAATTGACGAACTGCCTCATAACCACCGGCGGAAGCGCCAATGCCAGCGATGCACGGTGTCTCTGATATATCAACAGTATTGAGGAGATTGGTTGTACCGTCATTCCAGGGAGGAGGAATGATAACGGTTTGAGCAGACATAATAGTTTTTCCTAGATGGTACTGGGAGGGCAGCCCCCCCTTGTCAGGGTCCAGAACAGCGCAGAAGGTATGAGAGAAATTCTGAAGTCGTTGCTGTCGATATTCAGTCTACCTGTCGAACTTTTAATTCCCAAAAAGTGTCAGCCTTTCCCGGTAGCCGTGCGTTACCCGCAGCCTTTCTGTTGAGACAAAGGTTCGCTCACCCAGAAAAGAAAGGTTGTTCAGATGTGATTGTCTATCCTCTCCCAATAGGAGGGGGTAGCCTGGTTCAAAAGGAATATACAGTCATTTCCTTCGTCGGCGGCGTCTAGGGTGGCAGAATAAAGTGCCTCTCGGGTCGTCAGGTGACGTGCTTTCGATCCAATTTCTATCAGGCTGCCCGTGAAGGAGCACCGGGAGTACGACGCCCCCCCAGTCCGGTTGCGTAATGCAACGGAGCAGAGGACGCGAGGGCAATTCTGAAGCCGCTGCCGTTGAAGTTCAGTCTGCCCACCGGCATTTGACATTTCTGTAAAAATGCCGGTCTCTCCCGGCTGTCAACCCGTAAGGGTAACTTGGCTTACGTCAGTTAAGGTCTCCTCGCCCAGAACAAGAATGTCGTTCAGACTAAGGATTGGGTCTTGTACCGTCTCGACCGTCATTCCTTTCGTCGTCAGAGCCTGGGACTGGAGAAGCATCCCAGGGTGACTCGCTTTCGCTTCACTTCTTGTCGGCTGCCTTTCGGCGGGCTGGTTGAATCTCAAACTTTTCAGCCAGCGGGATGGATTCCGTTAGGTTGAAAAGTTAGGCGGCGACTCAACCGGTAGTCTGATAGAATCTCAGGCTGATGGGATTGACGGAAGAGGTCCTGCTAATTCAACAGGTTAGGGGTGAGCTAACGTGGGACCATGAAAAAGCATCTAAATCCATGGTCACGCGAGGAGTGGCCCGTATCCTGTGCTCCTTCGGAGAAAAAAGCAAAAATTTGTCATCGGAGCGACCAAATAATGGCGTAATGAGCTGGAGGTCTCGAAGTAAATCCGAATACATCACTACTATTCGTAATGAGAACGGGCCTGTTTCCGATTACCATTTCTCTGGAGAGTGTTTTCGGTTTAGATTAATCTCGTTCGATATCCAGCTAGTTACACAACATGCCTACACTTCGCATACTATTATATCCGCAGCACAAATAGGAGACATGGTACTTTTTCACAGATTAGGTACTGATCCATCAAAAAGTTTTTGACCACTATTTTTTGTTTGTTACATTATCCGACTGTTTTCGTTATCGATTAGGTGTATTTATAGATCTCACCGCACTGTTAGGCGGTGCTAGGGTGTTTTCTCTACAAATTAGGTCCGACTTTAGCGCTTTGCGTCAGCCTAATGCCGGCTGACACATGTGTTCTGGGGCGTGTTAGGCTGATGCGAGTGTCTAGGGGCAGGAGCTAAAAACTGCATAATACCTTTCGACACAACTGGCTAATTGCCCTTTACGTCCTTAACTGACCCGATCCACTTCCCTTACCCTTCAGAAATAAAGCTATGAGAAGCAAGCATCTGCCAGCGTCGTGGTGGACCATGGTGTTTTTTCTGCTGATTATCAACGTGTTACCGTTGGATGGTTTATCCATACATGAAGGATGTCTTTTCTTTCGATATGCGCAGGCAGCGCTTCCCGTCGAGGTCCCTGGTGTACTCAATCTGATCCGGGGGGCAGTACGACCAGGTTCCCCCAGCGGTATCGGCGATTTTTACGCCATCACTGGTGAGCCTGGTGGTTTGTATCGTTCCACTGATGGTGTGGTCTGGATTCAAATAGCCCTAAATCTACCCAATACTTACTTTTTCACGGTGGCCGTGGCCTCGAATGGCTCCGTGTATGGCGCTGGTTCCGATGGGCTCTTTCGTTCCACCGACGGTGGGGGTACCTGGAGTGCCCTACCGACCAAGGAGCCGATCCTCCTTCTACTTCCCCTCGCGGATGGCGCCCTCCTGGCTCGTACCTGGCAAAAGGGTCTGTTGCGCTCTGAGGATGGTGGGGTCACTTGGTACCAGACCGGTGCTGAGTTACACGATAACCCGGTGCTATCTCTGGTTCAGGACAATGCTAATGGGTTGTGGGCAGCGACCTTTGGAGGGGGGGTCTACCAGTCCACGGATAACGGAATTACCTGGAAAGAGCATGGACTGGAGAAAGGCCATGTTCTCTCCCTAGCCATGGACAGAGATGGTGCCCTTTATGCGGGTACCTATCATAATGGGGTCTATCGTTACAGTAGCTCGGGTTGGATTCCGAGCGGCGGTCGTGGTCTACCGGAAAAAGTTGCGGTGCAGAAACTCGCTGTCACTTCGGCAGGGTTGATAGCCGGTACTGCCCAACATGGGGTCTACCTAGCCCGTCCTGGGGGGGATTGGGTCTTGGTGGAGGGTGGACCGAAACAGATCGAGGAAATAACTGGGATTCTTCCCATGGAGGACAATCGTTGGTTGGTGGCCACTCGTCCTTACGGGTTATTTCTGGTGAATCCCGTTACCAAACTCTGGAAATCTGTACCGCTCCAGACCAAGGTACAGATGGTCGCTGCTGACCCCTGTGGGGGGGGCTACGCGGTTTTGCCCGACGGACGCATGTTGCGTAGCACTCCCGCTACTACCTCCAAATTCGTGCAACGATGTGGTACCGATGGTGCCTGGGAATACTTCGCTCAAGCCCCTGCCGGAGGCGAGATTCTGTTTGTTACCCACGACGGGGAGGTTTTTGTTGGCGGTAGGCAAGGTCTATCTGTCTACCAACTCAAGGATAGGGAAAGCTGGGCTGGGGGAGGGCAGTGGCAGAAGATCGTTTTGCCTCGTTCCGACTTTCAGGTGACCTGCTTGGCGGAGACCGAGACTGGGCTAATTGTTGGTACCCGTGGCCACGGCCTGTTGCGTTCTATGGATGGAGGCGTGACCTGGGTTCCGCTTTCAGAAGGAGACACAATTCGGGCGTGCATTGGCATCGGCAGACATCTCTATGCCGCTTCTGACTCAGGGTTGTCGGTCTCCGACGATGGTGGTGCGCTCTGGACCCGCTATCCGATCAAACCGCCTCCGATAACCCTGGCCGCTGATGGCGACAGAGGGATAATCTTTTCCCGAAATGGGATCTTTTCATCCCAGAATGTCCGTGAAAACCTAATGACAGTGACTAATGGCCTGCTTACTCCCTTGTATCTAGATGACAGTGGGGAAATTACGATACCTGCAGTTCGAGCGTTGGCGGTGTCCGGTGGTACCCTTTATGCAGCCTCCGCCCACGGAGTTGACCTATTCCGACGTGAAGGAACCTTTTGGCATTGGGAGGGACAGGCGTTGCCTCGGGTTATTGTTAACGGGCTCGCCCCGCTCCCCAAAGGAAATGCAGCAGTAGCCAGCGATCGTGGTCTATTCGTATTAAATGGCACCAGCGGAGTTACACAAGTGCCAGTGATACCCTAACTCAAGTTACTACCTAGCGTTCGTTAGGTCATCGTTCCGGAAATCCCCGCCGGAATGACGATTGGATTGAATCATTAGTCGCAATTTAGATTAGATAATCTAAGTTGCCACCTAGTGCGATTTTCTCCCCTCTCCCTCTGGGAGGGGGGATTTCTCGTTTCTCCGCGCATGGGTAGCAACTTGGATTAGGTAATAAAACCAAGTAAATGTCGTTTCCGGTAGGATTGCCGGGTTACCGACATAATGGTTTCATGGGTGTGTGATAAATTGCGGCCTTCCCCTTTGGCGTGCGATGATTCGCAGGCCGTAGCGTGCAAGTGCTAACGAAAAAAGCCCCTCTCCCGGAGGGTGAGAAGAGAAAAGCGCGCTAGATAACCTGGGTTCTTGGTCAGTCAATCACCCCGGGCTAAAGCCCGGGGCTTGTGAAAGCAAGCCCGAGATTGACC
>CAUYTY010000020.1 GCA_963575655.1 Gammaproteobacteria bacterium
GGGGACGATTGGATGCGATCCCGAATTTTGAATAGGTGGCAACTTGGGTTAGATATGCCTGATTGCAAGACCTGGCCCCAATATTTTGGTTCTAACCGCACAAAGCCATGAATTGAAACTATGCGATTTACTGCATTGCTGAGGGAATAGATTTTAAGAGCAAACTACCTGTAACGCGTTTTTCTTCACCAGAAACTATTTCTCCATTCTCGCTAGTTTTAATATAAGTAAAGATACTACCTGTTGGACCCGTAAAAATCATGTAGGTGCTACCAGATGTATAGGTTATTTTTCCTATGCAATTAGCTCCCATGGTATAGGTCCCTATCTCGCGACCACTAGCCGATGGATTGCTACTTGCGTATCGGTTAATAATGTTACCCGCTCCATCGTAACTTTCCATGCCTGCTTCTACGTATGTTGTTGATGCAATTGCACTCGGAGCCCCCCGGCTGGAATATATATAGGTTCCTTTCAGAGTTTTCTTGCCGCATTTCGTTGCCGCTGTAGCGGCAGCCACATCACTGTTCTGATCATAATAAGGGTCTTGCCCACTAACCGGCTCCGCTGAATAAGCAGCAGATAAATTGAAGATTGCTGCGGTAGCAAAGAGCAATACTAATTTCGTTATATTCATGGATTCACCTAAAATTCGTTTGGTTGAACTATTGCGGTTATGGTAGTTTACAAACAGATGCTTTATTATTTCTACGGATGTAATAAATTATGCCGTATTTTATAGGCCGCACCAAAAGCAGTCAATACTCATCCTAGTTAATATCTAAATCAACTTGCGGTTCTAAAATAATCCAAATTGGTTGCTCATTTTCTGGGAGTTGCCTTAAGGTGGCATAGCAAAGAAATGATCGAAAGGGCTATTGGTGTCTTATCTTTCCCCGTTGTTATGGGTCTATTAGCCATAGGATTGGTGATGAGCGTCCGGGGGGAGGTGATTGAAGTAACTGACGCTACTGGGGAAAAGGTGGATCTACCGGTAGCGGCGCGACGTATTGCCAGCCTTTCTCCCCACCTCACGGAGTTGCTCTACGCGGCTGGGGCGGGCGTGGCCGTCGTCGGGGTTGCGGAACACAGTGATTATCCCCCCGCAGCACGAAGGCTACCCGTCGTAGGGGGGACTGGAAAGGTCGATGCCGAGCAGGTATTAGCCCTACACCCGGACCTGGTTGTGGCGTGGGGCAGCGGTATCCCAACAACACAGATCGAGCGTCTGCGCCGCCTAGGATTGGTGGTCTACGTGAGTGAACCTCGGGCACTTACCGACATCGCGTTAGAATTGGAACGTTTGGGGCAATTGGCCGGGACCGAAGCCGTGGCTAAGGCTGCCGCGCTGACTTTCCTGACTCGTCTGACGGAGCTTCGAGTGCGTTACGCCTCCCGGCCACAGGTGCGGGTCTTTTACCAGGTATGGGACCATCCACTGGTCACGGTGGGTTCGGAACACCTAATTTCTCGGATTATCGATCTCTGCGGAGGACGCAACGTCTTTGCGGAGAGTAGTAACCTCGCCCCTACCATTAGCCGCGAGGCTGTCTTGGCCGCGAATCCAGAGGTTATTGTCGCAAGCGGGGTAGATGCACATCGCCCCGCTTGGTTAGAGGATTGGCATAGCTGGCCACAGCTTATCGCCGTTGACCGCAATAACCTTTTCGACATCCCTCCCGATCTTATTCAACGCCATACCTCACGTATTCTCGAAGGCGCAGGTCTACTTTGCGCAGCGCTCGAGACGGCACGAGAGAGGCGTTGAAAAACTGTTATCCGTTTAACCCGCGACACTTCATTTACTTAACTCAAATTGCTATCTAGCACTCATTTCCACCCCACCTGGAAGGAAGAGAGTACTTTTTCGTGACTTAAGCAGATAACCGTTCACCAGTACGAAATGATGATATTTCTGGCATCAAATAATGTGGTGCTTGCACGAATGAGTAATGTTCAAGTTGCTTTTATATTTTATTTTTGTTCGCTCGCAAAATATTAGACCTTATCGGAAACCCCCTACCTAGCTCTGCCGGACAACGCAACCTCATGATTTATATTGACTGTGGTGGGTGATGAGGAGGTTTCCGATAAGGTCTAATCTACGTTGCGACAACAAAATACCTCAATTGGGTGTGCAGCCATCACTTTAACCTCAAGTAATTGAGAATAAAAATACGCACTACGCTCGTAAAACAACAGCATTACTTTTTGTAACTGACAGAATTATAGAATGTTTTTGTCGTAGCGTAGGTTAGGTCAACGTAAGGCACCACCCGTATTTGCGTTCAAGGACTGGTTTCCTGCAAGGGCGTTATTCACTCCCTCTTGCCGTGGACGGTGGAGCGGCAGGCTATCCGCTGTTGCTGTGCTTCTGGTTCGTTTAGGGTCTATTCTTCCCAAAACCGTTGAATCGTTCACGGTTACCCAAAAAAAGTGAACGCTATGAAGAGATTCATTCTTGCCGCCATCCTGGCAGTATTCTCCCTTACGGTCATGCCAACCTACGCGGATCCGCCGTCATGGAATCGTGACGTTGAGTACCGTGACCACGGCCGGCATCGTGATCGCGATCGAAACCATGGAAGTTACCAAGGCCGGCATCATGATCGTGGTTGGGACCGTGGAGGTTACCGAGGCCAACATCATCGAGAATACCATTTGACTCGCAACGATCATATTTGGCGCGGCCACGACGGACGCTACTACTGCCGCCGCAGCGACGGAACCACAGGCCTAGTCATCGGCGCGGTGGTGGGTGGACTGCTTGGCCGTTCTATTGCTGACGGAGAAAACCAGACTCTGGGCACGGTGCTAGGTATGGTTGGTGGTGGCCTGCTCGGAAAATCAATTGACCATAGTAACCTGCGTTGCCGCTGATACTGCGACCGTCTCCAAGGTATGAGTCTTAACGTTAAAAGCCATTCTCCGAAACTTACCCATGAATCAATTCGGTTTAAGCTATGGTTGTTGACCCGCAGCAGGGTAATTCGACTAGTGTCGGGTATGTGATCTTTTATGGGTATACATTCACAAATACGCCCCCTCGACATAGGACTACTGAATTTTTTTATCCACCTTGGCTCATTTGCTAAACCAAGCCGGATAGTCAATAATGTCGACGTACCGTGAGTTTCACGGAATCTTAAGCCTGTGGAGAGGTCGTAAGACTCTGGTGGAGTTGTCGGCTGCGGCGCAATCCGCGTAAGACTCCCCGCTAAGGGGAGTCTTACTGGCGGAAACCAAGCCATTCCCTGGGCAACCTCGATGAAGCAGGAACCGAATACTATTTGTCATCGTGATAGATGGGTAAGTTTCGGAGAACTGTCCACTATACTGCTTCCTGGTGATAACGTTGATTATCATCAATTATCCGCACCAATGAAAAAGGCAGCAGACTCTAGAGCCTGCTGCCTTTTTTGTTAATCACAAAGTCGCTGTCGTGTAACAGACGTTATGTAAATCCGTAGGTGAAAGTGTTGCCCTTCAAGGTTGAATCCACCTGTAAGTGTTCTCTAACCAACGCGAAGGTTAGTATACAGAAACCATCCAATCCATGGTTAGGAAAAGAAAGGAGCATTTCTTTGTACAAATCACTACAAGCAGGAAGAGCCATTGCTGCAATCTTCGTTGTTCTTTTCCATCTCGGCAGAGCAATAGCAGAGAAAAAATACTTTGGGTTCACATCATTTGCTATCCCATTTTCATTTGGCAGTGCAGGCGTAGAGTTTTTTTTCGTTTTGAGTGGATTTATTATTCTTACGGCGCATCGTTATGATATTTTTAATCATGACAAATTAGCGGACTATATAAAAAAACGGCTTACGCGTATATATCCCACCTATTGGATAATATTTTTAGGTGTATATATTTCGGCTATTTCATCAAGCCAATTGAAAAACACCGTTCCACATGATATTTTTATAGTAATTAAGTCCATGCTTCTTATTCCGCAAGACGCTAGTGTGGTCGGTGACACTGGCGCACCAGTTCTAATTGTCGCATGGACACTTCAATATGAGATGTGCTTCTATTTTTTCTTTATTTTCATGATATTGAGTAGATGGTTATCAATATTAATTGGACTTATCTTATCGTATATCTATATTAATTATTCTGACACACCGTTACCTGGCCTGTTTTTTATCTCATTTTTATCTAAAGATGTTGTTTTGCTTTTCGCTATGGGAATGTTTGTTTCGGCGATTTGTACATCAAAAGAAACCGTCAGTAGACCCATGTTCTATGCAACTGTTGGGACAGTTATGTTTTTATTTATTGCGTTGGATACAGTATTGCAAATTGAACTATTAAGCAAACAAACAACGATTCTTTATGGGATGGCAAGTAGCCTGGTTATTTTTGGTCTTGTTCAATCAGAAGGTGCGGGGCATGTGATTGGCGGAAATAGATGGATTCAATTATTTGGTGATTCATCTTATGTCTTATATTTGATTCATTACCCATTAATTAGTATTTTGTGTAAGCTATCTTTGTTTTCCCAGTTAAATAAAATTGGAATCATAGGCGCTTTAATTTCGTATTTCTCTATTTTTTGTGCATGCCTCATGATTTCGGTTGCATTTCATCTGTGGATAGAAAAACCTATGACCGCATACATCCGAAATGCAATCGTGTAGCCAGGTAGGGTACGCACGGCTTCATCATGCGCACCGATTCCAAAGCCTAACCCGTCGATCCAGCACACCCGCGCCACAAAGCGACGTGGTGTTTTCGTTTTTTGTGGCGCGGGGCCTGCTCGTGGGTGTTAGGCACCAAAATCGCTTGGGTGTAGTCGGTCTAATCGAACATAAACGGTAACTAGCGTTGGTAGTGCCCCAATCTATAGGATGAGTTAACATTCCATTCCGGTATTTTCATGCAAAATTAGGAGTTTTCTATATGCTGCCCAAACTGTAAATCTGAAATGGTTGTAAAAAATGGTTTTAATGCAACTGGCAAACAGATGTATCGCTGTAATAGATATGCCCCTAAATAGCTAAGGGTAACCTATTGAACAGTAAACTAACAGGCTGGTACCGTCCTCAACGTCACAATAATACAACGTGACCAAATTAGTTCCCTTGACCACTTGATGATGTTTGCCCGATTAGAAATATCTGATGAAGAACATCTTTTCGCTGTAGGGCTTGTCCAGTACTCTATCGTCAACGTCTAAAACGCCACCTGAAGGACAGCTTATTTTATGTACCATGGTGTGCGCTCTCCATCTGGATGGCTTTTTTGATGAATATATTCTACGGCATCTAATGTGTAAATTCTGGATTAGCATGTAGGTTGATCTGATCATCTTTTTGCGAAGCCCAATTTTTAAACATCAGCAATTCGCGGGAAATTATGTTGGGTTTTTTCGTTAGTCCAATCTACGTGCTTGAGTACACCAAGGTCTTCAAGCTGAACAAAATTCCTCCCTCCCCTTACCGATTACTCTCAAACGCGCGATACTACGCACACTCTACGGTGTTATCCGCATAGCTGTACAAACAGCAGACGACCACCACTCACGGAGCGCTAGCTCAATGAACACCCCCCCCGTTTTGATCCCCTCGGGCAGCCTCGACGCCTCATTCGGTGGTGACGGTCTGACCAGTACCACAATCGGCAGCGCCTCTGATCGGGTACGTGGCATGGTCATCCAGTCCGATGGACGCTATGTCGTGGTGGGCCGGAGCGACGTAGGCGGCGGCGATGACGATTTTGCCGTCGTTCGTTTCAATAAAGATGGCAGCCTCGACCTTTCATTCTCGGACGATGGTAAGCAAACCACCGCATTTGGGGGGAGCGACGGCGCCAATGCCGTGGTGTTGCAGTCCAATGGCAAGATCGTACTCGCTGGTACTGCAACCAATGGTATCGATACGAATATTGCGCTTGCACGCTATAACAGCGACGGCTCACTCGATATGAGCTTTGATGGTGACGGCCAACTTACCTGTGCGCTTGGGTCCGGTAGCAGCTCTTTCCAACTCAATGACCAGGCAAACGCACTCGCTATTCAGTCAAATGGCAAGATTATTGTGGCGGGCAGTAGTTATTACCATTATCTATTGCTGCGCTATAACCCAAATGGTACGCTTGATACCAGTTTCAGCGGCGATGGCAAGGTTACTGGGGAATTCAATAATACTACCTCGCAATTCAATGCCGTTACGTTACAGAGCGACGGTAAGGTTGTTGCCGCAGGATACGTATATACCGGTAGCTACGATTTCGGGGTCGCACGGTATGATGCCAACGGAAATATCGATACCTCGTTCGATATCAATGGCGACAAGATCTTTGGCCTCAATGCATACGAGCGACTGAACGCTGTTGTGGTACAGGTCGATGGCAAAATTTTGCTTGCGGGGGAAACAGGTGCTGGGTATTCGAATACCGATGCGGTACTAATCCGCCTCAATGCGGATGGCGGCTTTGATACCGGTTTTGGCGGTGGTGACGGGATTGTGGTCCTCAATGTGGGCAACGCTGACACCTTTCGTTCCCTGGCGATACAGGCCGACGGCAAGATCCTTGCTGCGGGTAGTGCCGGTACTGGTTTTGGTGAGGCACTAATCGCACGCTTTAATAGCGACGGCACTCTCGATACCTCCTTCAATACCAACGGCATCTTCTCGACTACCTTCGGCGCGGGCACATCGTCGATCTACGGTCTGGCGATTGCCGCGAATGGGCTCGCCGTAGCCGCTGGAGACAGTTTTACCGGCACCAACGACTGCGGGATGTTGCGCCTTGCTAGCGGAGGAGCCGACCAATCCGCGACTGCGGGTAGTGTGTTCAGCTATACCGTGCCCGCCACCAGCTTTTTTGATGCCGATGGCGACCCGCTCACCTACCGCGCAACCCTCGCCAACGGCGAGGCTCTGCCTTCCTGGCTTTTATTCAACTCTACCACGCGCACCTTTTCCGGCACCCCCACCGATGGGGGCTTTGCCACCCAGCAGGTGCGCGTGACCGCAAGTGATGGGCAGGCATCGGTAGCGGCCACCTTTCAATTGGAGGTGACTACGCCCTTCATCGAGGCCCTGCGCTTTAACACTCATGCCCGCTGGAACGACACCGTGCCGAACGGCACGCCGGGCACGTCGCTCACCTTTAGTTTCATGGACAACGCGCCTGCGTATGCGACGAGCAACGAAAGGAGTACGTTCGTACCAATGACTGCGGCGCAGAAGCAGGCGGTGCGTGATGAACTCCAGATCTACCACGAGCTATCCGGCATCTCATTTACCGAGGTTGCGGACACTGGCATGGGTGGGCAATTGCGTTTCGGGACCTATCTGGACACCAGCTCCTCTTCTTCCGCGTATGGATATTCCCCAAGTTCCTCCGAAGTAGGTGGTGATGTCTGGGTCAATCGTAAATCCGTGGGTTATGACACACCGGCTTTGGGTAATGTTGCCTTCATGACGCTGCTACACGAGACCGGTCACGCGCTTGGCCTCAAGCATCCCGGTCCCTATGGTGGAGGAACCCAGCCTTATCTTTCGGCCGGTGTGGATAACAATCAGTACACCGTAATGTCCTACAACGATCGGGCGGATGCGCTATTCCGAGATGTGACCGGTACTACTGCGAACGATATTCACTTCATCAATGTTAGTGAGAGCACGCCGATGCTCTATGACATTGCGACCATCCAGTTTCTCTATGGCGCCAATTCCACAACCCGCTCGGGCAACGACACCTACACCTTTGACCCCGCGACGCCTTTCTTCAAGACGATCTGGGATGGGGGAGGGGTCGATACCATCAGCGTCTCGAATTTCACCGAGTCGTGCGTCATCGACCTGCGCGACGGCCATTTCAGTTCGATCCGCATGATTTCCGACCCTCTGCCGCCGGGTTTCAGCGGTGGCAGCCAGCCGACCTATCTTGGCGCCAACAATCTTGCCATTGCCTACAACGTCACCATTGAAAATGCTAGCGGCGGCGCTGGTGACGATATCCTGACCGGTAACCGAGTCGGTAATCTCTTGGAGGGTGGCAGCGGCAACGACCAACTCGACGGTGATCGTGGCAATGACACCCTGTTGGGCGGGGATGGCAACGATACTCTCAAGGGGGGCGACGGCAACGATAGGCTGGTGGGCGGGAGCGGAAACGACGCCCTCAGAGGCGGTAACGGGAGCGATACCATCGACTATTCGGCGGTCATAACCGCCATTAAAGCCAATCTCACCACGGGTAGGGCAATTGGCGATGGCACGGATATCCTCTCGGCGATTGAAAATTTCATCGGTGGGTCAGGTAATGACCTTCTCACCGGAAACACCAACGCTAATCAACTTAGCGGTGGCGCGGGCCGAGACACCCTAATAGGAGACGCCGGCAACGACGTATTGATGGGCGATATCGATAATGACGCACTCACCGGTGGACTAGGCAGAGATACGCTCATCGGTGGTAGTGGTCGCGATCGTTTCATCTTCAATACGGTTATGGATACCGGCCTTGGTGCGATAGACCGCGATATCATTACCGATTTTTCCCACTCCCAAGGCGACAAACTCGATCTTCGCTTATTTGATGCCGATACCGCCCTCGCTGGGATTCAGGCATGGACCTTCGTTAGCGGCGGTTTTACTGGTATGGCCGGGCAAGTGACCTTCGACGGAGTGAATCACCTGGTGCAATTCGACCTGGATGGTGATCAACAGGCTGATTCCGAGATTTCCTTGAACGGCGTTGTTACTTTAGTTGGAGCGGATTTTTTATTAACGTAGTCCAAAATTTGGTGGTGTCTTACGTTGACCTAACTGGCAGAGCGGGAAAGGAAATCCA
>CAUYTY010000021.1 GCA_963575655.1 Gammaproteobacteria bacterium
ATGAGTGGATTTCCTTTCCCGCTCTGCCAGTTAGGTCAACGTAAGACACCACCGATTTTCTGACCACCTATCAACGGTGATTGCCCGTTCCAGACTATAACAATAAATGGTTTATTCTTAACTCACCATCCCCTTGCGACCTAAGAATCTCATGGATAAAAACCTCGTCATTGTTGAATCCCCGGCCAAGGCTAAAACTATCAAGAAATATTTAGGCCCTGGCTTCGAGGTCATGGCTTCGTATGGGCACGTCCGCGACCTTCTGCCCAAAAGCGGAGCGGTTGACACGGAAAATGGATTTTTCATGAAATACGAACTTATTGAGCGCAATAAGAAACATGTAGATGCCATTGCCAAGGCCGCCCGCGAATCGAATGCGATCTACCTCGCTACCGACCCTGACCGTGAGGGAGAGGCTATTTCCTGGCACATCTACGAAATCCTGAGGGAGCGTCACCTGCTCAAGGATAAAACGATACAACGGGTAGTCTTCCACGAAATTACCCAACGCGCCGTTAGCGAAGCCGTCGCCAAGCCCCGCGACCTTTCCATGGACTTGATTAATTCTCAGCAGGCGCGCCGCGCTCTGGATTATCTGGTGGGATTCAATCTTTCCCCACTGCTGTGGAAAAAGATTCGCGGTCGACTCTCCGCAGGCCGGGTTCAGAGTCCCGCGTTGCGTCTCATCGTCGAACGTGAAAACGAGGTCGAACAATTCAAGCCACGCGAATATTGGACCATTGAGGCCGACTGCACCAAGGTACGCGCCACCTTTGTCGCCAAACTCAACCAGTATCAAGGTGAGAAAGTTGTCCAATTCACCGTCACGCAAGGCGAGGAGGCCCACGCTATTCGTGACGCGTTACTGGAGCGCGCCGCAGGAAAGCTCAAGGTCGCACGCGTAGAAAAGAAAAGCCGGAAACGTAATCCCGCCGCGCCTTTTATCACCTCAACTCTCCAGCAAGAAGCTGCGCGCAAACTCGGCTTTACCGCCAGTCGTACCATGATCGTGGCCCAACAACTCTACGAAGGTATCGATATCGGCGGGGGGGCGGTCGGTCTGATCACCTACATGCGTACCGATTCCACCAATCTTGCCGCCGAGGCAATCGAGAGTCTGCGTGCCTTTATCACGGCGCGCTATGGTGCGGATAAACTTCCTGATAAGCCACGCGTCTACCGTACCACCGCCAAAAATGCCCAAGAGGCCCACGAGGCTATCCGCCCCACGGATGTTAACCACCACCCGGAAAAGATCCAAGGGATCCTCAAACCCGAGCAGTGGAAACTCTATGATCTGATCTGGAAACGTACCGTAGCCTGTCAGATGATCCCCGCCGTTCTCAACACAGTAGCCGTCGATTTAGCCCCAGGGGCGAGCAGCGATGATCTATTCCGCGCTACCGGTTCGACGGTTGCCGACCCTGGATATATGGCAGTCTATCAAGAAGGGGTGGACGATACTACGGAAGAAGGCGAATCCGTACTACCGCCCATGAAGGTGGGAGAATTAATTGACCTACGTGAAATTCGTGCTGAACAGCACTTTACCGAGCCACCGCCGCGTTACACCGAGGCAACCCTGGTCAAATCTCTGGAAGAACTCGGCATCGGTCGGCCGTCGACCTATGCCTCTATTATCGCCACCCTTCAACAACGCGAATACGTGGTACTGGAAAGCAAACGTTTTACTCCTACAGATGTTGGCAAAGTCGTCAGCCGTTTCCTGACCGAACACTTTACCCGTTATGTGGATTACGGTTTCACGGCCGCACTCGAAGATGAATTAGATGCGGTCTCCCGTGGTGAAAAGGATTGGGTGCCGGTAATGGATGCGTTTTGGGAACCGTTCCATACCCTGGTGAAGTTTAAAGAGAAAAACGTCGACCGCAAGGATGTCACCCACGAGGCATTGGATGAGGCCTGCCCCAAATGCGGCAAACCCCTCTCGATTCGTCTGGGGCGGCGTGGGCGTTTCATCGGCTGCACCATGTATCCAGAATGCGATTACGCCCGCAACCTAGGCGAAAATGGCGATGAGAGTATCGAACCGGAGGTTGTCGAGGGACGCACCTGCCCCGAATGCGATTCACCACTTCATATCAAACGCGGGCGCTATGGGCGATTTATCGGTTGCAGCCACTATCCAAAGTGCAAATTTATAGAACCTCTGGAAAAACCTCGCGATACCCACATCTCGTGCCCAAAATGTCACAAGGGTACCCTGCTGCAACGCAAATCTCGTTTCGGCAAGGTCTTTTTCTCTTGTGCCACCTACCCCACCTGTGATTATGCGGTGTGGAATGAACCCGTTGCCGAACCTTGCCCAAAATGCAATTGGCCATTACTCACGATTAAGATCACCAAGCGTCGCGGTACCGAGAAAGTGTGTCCATGCAAGGAATGCGGATATGCCATCGCTATGGCTACGGAGTGATTTCGCGGTAATCTCTGGAAAATCATCGTCCCCGCGCTGCCAGCGCACTAACACCATTTGCTATTGATCGTTAGGCCGTTGGTGGTTCGACCAGCTCACACCACAAACGGCCTAACAGATGCCAGAATGGTGGACAGGTGGCAACCTAAGTCGAGTAGTGTGCTAAAGTTCTCATAAGTAACCCAAGCGGCTAGCTATCCGTCATCCCGACAATCCCTAACGAAATGATGGCCTAATCAGTTGCTAGGTAACGACCTGGGTTGAGCATCATGGGCCTAGAATCCAAGAAAGCCCCCCTCTAGTTTTCCTAATCGGAGATTTCCTAATGTCCAAGAATATCGGTAGTATCGATCGCATCCTGCGCATCGTGGCGGGCATCATCTTGATCGCACTGGTCTTTGTGGGTCCGCAGACGCCATGGGGCTGGATCGGCGTGGTGCCTTTCGTCACTGCGCTCCTCAGCTGGTGCCCACTGTACACTCTCCTCCACATTAAAACCTAAATCTCATCCTCACGATCTCGATATTGAAAACTCATAGGATCGCATTAAGACACGTAGTGCATCATTCACACCATGCTCGATGAGCGCATTGCGTGCCTTAATACCTCCCGATGGGATCGATAGATCGAATCGCGAGTAGCTATCCCCCTAATTCAGAAGGCATATTCGGGCGGTAAGCGTTCACTCTCCCTCTCAACGAGAAGGTATGAACGATTACCGCAGATTTTGCCGTTTTCGTGACCATGACACCTCCCGCCACCGAATTGGATTCATCCCTCCTCCTGGCCGTTATCGAATCCGATGAGAAGGCCAAATCCAGTACCTCACGCCCCATTCACCATACCAAGCCCGGAAAGATCATCGGCCTGGTGACACTATTAACTGTATTGATCGGTATCGTCCATGCACTAATAGCCCCTCCCCTCTTCCACGTCAATAGTTTAATCCAGATCCAGGGACCAGAAAAGAACGGGCAGACCCACAACGATAATGAACCTCTGCTCGAAGGGTGGATGGATTTCTTCGGAGGAGAGGGCGAAGTTGTAGCAGAGATCGAAACTATACGCTCGCACCAAACACTCAGCCGGGTAGTAGACCAGTTATATCTCGATATCACGGTGGCCCCTCGCTATTTCCCAGTGTTGGGTGAGACCATAGCACACCAACACAATCCTCAAACCGGTAGCGCCCCCCCCCCCCTTCTCGGGCTCGACCGCGACACCTGGAATGGGGAACATCTCCAGGTAGACCGCTTAGATGTACCTCCTCAATATCTCGGCGAGGAATTCATTCTAGTCGCGGGAAAAACGGGGACCTATCGCCTCCTCGAGCCACGCACGAAATCTTTCCTTGGACTCGCCGAATGGTTCACTCCAGAACCACCGACACTCACCACGGGTCAGGTCGGTACAACCATCCAACATGACCTAAACGGTAAATCGCTAACTCTCGCTATCTCCGCGTTGACAGCCAGCCCCGGTACCGAATTCACCCTGACACGAAACACCCAGCAGGCCGCCATCGAGTCACTGCAAAGACGTCTCGAGGTTACAGAAAAACCTAGAGGATCAGGGATCGTGGAAGTGGCGCTACAAGACTCTGACCCAATCTTAGCCGCTGCAATTGTCAACACTATCGTCGATGACTATCTGCATTGGCGTACCGAGCGTGATGCAAAAAAAGCCGCGAGACTGCGCGAAATGTACGAAGAAAAGCTGGAAGCCTTTGAGAAACAACGTGTACAACTCAAGGCTCAATTAGAGGTTGCTACTACGGATCTCGACCGCCTTCATCTGGAACATGATCTGCTAGACCCGCCCCGAGAATTTCAACAACTCCGGGAACAAACAGCCAAAGTAGCGGAGCAGATCAAGCAGATTCAGCAAAAACGCGAGGAGGCAATACGTCGCTTTAGCCCCACCCATCCCACGGTGAACGCCCTCGACACCCGACTCGCCCATCTCACCCAAGACGAGGCAGAGATCAACCAACGCCGCACATCCTTATCCGACACCTGGCGGGAATTGACGCGACGTTCCCGAGAGGTAGCGATCAATACCCAAATCTACCTTTCTCTGCTCAATAACATCCAGACGCTCACCAATCAGGGCCAAGGTCTACTCTCCGCCCAGGAAAAAAGACAAGAACTGGCCCAGATTCCACGATTCATCACTCGTGCCACTCCCCCCAGCGTCCCGATCCCCACCAAGATGGGAAATACGATCGTCTTCTCGCTGGCGTTGGGAATAATATTGGGAATATTGGTAAACCATTCGCGCCGTGGAAACTGTTGCTCTTCTTCAAGGAATCTTGGCCACCGGCGTTAAAGTTGTTTCACCCGCTCTTGCGCGGTCAAGGTGGCGCGCTCCCAGGGGAATATGAACGATTATTAGAATCCTGCGACCCCTCCGGGGTCGTGAATTCTTTTTACAAGATCCTGGGGTATCGCTTCGCTCAACCCCCAGCTAATGGCTGGTAACTCTCCGGGTTGCAAAATCAAGATAGTTTTCGGCCAGGCACTAATTACCAAGAATCTGTTAATGCCTGTAATACCGATTCAGCTTCCTCAAATTCGTAATCCGTTACTATATCGGCGATGCTGCGCAATTCGTTTTCCAGAGGGGTGCCTTGCGTCAGTGTGAGCAGTTCATCAACGGTATCGAGCGCTGCACTATCAATTTTCGCTAACTGCGAGGCAAGCCGATCGAGCAAAGGTCGAACTCTTGCCGTGTCCAACGCCACTGATACTGTAGACGCCATCTCGTCAACACTGATATTCGCCAGACCAGCCATTACTGGATGCAATTCAATCACTACTCGATTGAGCAACATTTGGATCGTTTCCAGCGATGCCCCTGCCTTACAGGCCTGTTCAAGTGTGGCAGCTGCGGCCATTACCTCTTTCATGCCAAGATTACCCGCCGTGCCCTTGAGCGTATGTGCGCAACGCATGGCTGTACTCGGATCAGCATCACCCAAGGCATTTCCAAATAATTCGGCGAAATTGGCTTGACTGTTACGAAAGCTGACCAGCAGGCGCAGATAGGTTTTAGTATTACCAAGAATGTTTGCTAGGCCAGTGACGGTATCAATTCCGGGTAAATCAGGGAAGACCTTGACATCCTGAGGTAGGGGCGCGGCAAGGGAAACCGCTGACCAATCAACCCTAACCTTCGGTACAATCCATCGCGCGAGCGTAGCAAATATCTGGTTTATGTCGATTGGTTTGGTAATGTGATCATTCATGCCAATCTCGATGACCTGTTTCAGGTTATCGGCCATGACATTCGCAGTGATGGCAATGATCGGGATGTTTTTAAATCCTGGATTGCTACGAATCTTGCGAGTGGCAGTGTAGCCATCCATCACAGGCATCTGGCAATCCATCAGGATGCCGTCAAAGGCTGAGTCGTGTTCTAGGAATTCAAGAGCCTCTTGGCCATGATTGGCAATCACAATGTCTATACCAACACTTTCCAATAATTCCCGCATCAACTCCTGATTAATCTCATTGTCCTCAACCAGTAATACCCTGGAACCTGCCAACTTTCTCATAGGCTCGGGGTTTTGATGAGGTCCTTCGTAAAATGACGCCTCCGTCATACCCCCCTGATTCAACGCAACACCAATCGCCTTAAGTAAGGTTGATGCCATCACCGGTTTGGTGAGTATAGATTTCGGCAATACACCATGTTTTGAGGCTGCATCCAACATGGTCTGGTGGTCATAGGCGGTTACCATGATGATTGACGGTGCATGCGATAGGTTTCTTTCTTGCAAATGCAACAAGCACTCAACGCCATCCATATCCGGCATTTTCCAATCCATTAGCACCAGGTTATAGGGAAGATTTTCTTGTTCGGCGCGCGAGATCATTTCAAGTGCCCTTTTCCCATTTCCAGCAACGTCTACTGAAAACCCGAAACTATGCACCATGCTGGAGAAAATTTCTTGTGCTGCCGAGTTGTCATCCACTACTAATAGACGCATGCCAAACAATTCGTCTGAGAAAGACCGGTGGTAAAACAGAGATTCCTTCGGTATCCCAAAAGTAGCGTGGAAGTGAAAGGTAGAACCTTTTCCAGGCCAGGACTCTGCCCAGATGCGACCATTCATCATCTCGACCAGTTTTTTAGAAATGGCCAACCCAAGACCGGTACCACCGTACTTGCGTGTGGTCGATGTATCGGCCTGACTGAAAGATTGGAATAACCTTCCACACTGCTCTGTGCTCATACCGATACCGGTATCCTGGACCCAAAAATGCAGTTCGATGGAATCTTCAGTACTCCTCACTGATTCAATACCAAAGATGACCTCTCCCTTCTCTGTGAAATTAATAGCATTATTACCAAGATTCACCAGAATCTGATTCAACCGCAGTGGATCACCGTTCAATATCTCGGGAATATTCGGCGAGGTGAAAAATAGTAGCTCAAGCTCTTTATCTTTTGCTTTCAAGCCGAGCAGGTTGGCTTGATTGATCATTACGTCATCAAGACGAAAGTCGATCCGCTCCATCGCCAACTTACCAGCCTCGATCTTGGAAAAGTCAAGGATATCGTTGATGATACCAAGCAATCCATTGGCAGATTGCTGGATTATTTTAAGGTAGTTACGTTGTTTCTCGTTCAGTTCAGTTTGCAACGCCAAATGCGACATACCAATGATGGCGTTCATTGGTGTGCGAATTTCGTGACTCATATTGGATAGAAAGTCACTCTTGATCCGGGTTGCCTCCTCAGCTATTTCTTTTGCATGCTTGGTAGCTTCTTCTATCTGCTTGCGCTCAGTAATGTCAATGAGAAAACCGAGCACCCCCACACTACCGTTGTAGGTGAATGGCATAATGAAGTTAGCCAGCATGTCCCTGACCCGTTTTTCCTTGTCTAACATTTGTATCTCATGATTTCTGATGATCCCTTCGTTCTTCAAGCGCTCTATTAGAATGTCTCGATCTTCCGTTCGTACATAAACCTGTGATGCAATATCGCCTACATGTATATTGAAAGTTTCAACGAAAATTGGATTTGTGAATAAGAACTTGTTCTCAGAAGAAAAAGCCATAATCACTGGACTAATATCAAGAATATAGCGTAGCTGCATCTCACTTTGTCGTATTTGCTCCACACTTTTTTCTAATTCTTTCGTACGTTGTTTAACCAACGTTTCCAGATGCTCTTTGTGGTTTGCCAATTCGATGCGAGCTTTTTCAGCATCCTCAGCTAGGTTGATTGCAGCGATGCGTTCGCGATAGAGTGCCAAACCATGACCAGTGGCCTTTTGCTCACTTATTTTAATTTGTAGCTGTTTAATGACAAGTGAATTTATTAATCGAGAAAAGTTTGTCAGGAATTTGAGGACGTGTGCTAACCGGGCCTCGTCCATAACCGGTGCCTCTGCTATCGCCGTGCTGTAGGAGGCAACATCAAAGCCGAACTGGGTCGCCTGATTGTGAAAGAACTCCATGTCTGGTTTCTGGAGATGAAATTGACCAACTATGAGATTTCCTAGATGGTGCCCCTCGATTACAATGTTCAATATATAATCGGTCATGCCATTCTGACAGTGATACATCGAGAAATTATGGCATTCTCCTAATTTGTTAACTACGCTAGTGCAGGTCCCAAGACAATTAGCGTAGGATTGCGTATTAATGCGATGAAAATCAGTGCAAGCGCGTTGTTCATGTGTGGAGAACAGAATCCTTTCATCGGTGCCGACGATCATTGCGGAAACACCAACAACCTCACAGAAATCGTCTAACAGATTTTTCAGGTATTCGCTCTGAATCAGTTCCGAGAATTCATGCTGGAAAGATTCAGTATCAACGATGATCGGCTCCAGGGCATTAGATAACTCGGAGGAAACATTATCCTCAGGCTGCTCTGGGTCGGCATAGGGTGCAAGCTGTCCAGTTCTCCTTACGAGGGAATTGATCGTTTGCTTTAGCTCGATGATACGTAGTTCACGATCAAGCATTAATCGGTTGAAGCGTTCTAGATCCTCAATCTTCTTTCGATCCGAGACATCAATAATGATACCAACTATTCCTCCGGGACGATCATCATCGTGACGAAACCCAGAAACGCAATATAGAGTATTGTGTAGGTGACCATCCGCGAATGGCATTACGATTTCGTGTTGTATCGATTCACATTGCCTAATAATGATTTCATCTTCCGTTTGACGGATTACGCGCTCATCCTCCGATAAGTAATTCAAGTCGATGATTTTCCTTCCGGTGATATCCGCACGACGTACTCCAAAGGTCTCTTCGTAGGCCCGATTACAACCGAGAAAACAAGGGTGGTGTTCCAGACCTGGATATGGCCAGTAATGTTCCATAATTTAGATATT